>URLV01000055.1 GCA_900548725.1 uncultured Mycoplasmatota bacterium | reverse complement strand
ATAAATTAAAAGAAATGTATGATGTTAATTATTATGAAGTTATACCGAATAAAGATTTCACTAATTTATCATTTACACCTAAAAATGATATAGAAAAAATAATAAGAATAATACCTATAAAAGATAATGATAAATTTAAAAGTAACAAATTAGAACTCGGAATAATCACTATTAATTTATCAAAAATAAAAAGCCCAGATGGAACACTGCTATATAAAAATATTTTTAAAACAAGTAAACTACCAACTTAATACTTGTTTTTTAATATAAATATTTATACTAATTTATATTATTATTTATATTCTTGTTATATTAATTCTTTATATTATATTATTATATTATGTTAGACAAAAAATATAAATCTTATTCAAAATAAAAAGACTAGTTATATTTCAAACTAATCTCATCAATAAATTGTAATTTGTAGTTATAATATCATTCTAAATACAAATGCTAATACAATAGCAATTAACAAACTATATATGCTATTTTTTGGATTTTTATATAATACAACTATTGTTCCTAAAAATAGAATTGTATCTATAATGCTTTTAAAATCAAAATACCACATTCCTATTCCAAATGAAAACAACATCATTACAGCAAGTATTCCACTACATATAATTATAGATATTTTATTATTGCTTTTTGCATACCAACAAATAAAAGCCAGTATAGGTGTTATTAAAGTTATTATATACCATATCATCATATAACTTTTAGGATTAAAACCACTAAATAATACAGTATATAAATGATAACTGATTGTCATACCCAAGAAAAATAAAAATACATTTAAACTCGCTCTTAAAGGTGTCTTGCTAAATACAGAAATTGTAGTGGCTAAAAAAATCCATATTCCAAAATATGAAAAAACATTTCCTAAATCTAATATTCCAATAAAGTGTTGCCACCATATTTCATCATTGATAGAAAGATTATCTAACCATTTAGAAAATAAACCTAATATTATTCCTAGCAAGAATATTAAAATAGTATTTACAATCTTACTTTTCATTGTTGTATTTTCATCAGGAACTCTTATTTTATTTAAAAATTCTTTCATATACACTCCATTCTAAAAATTGTAATTTATTGCTATAATTATTTTGTTACTTCAACTTCTATTTTTCCATCTTTTGTTAAGTTAATAACTTTTAAATTATACTTTAGTCCTTCTGGTTTTGTACTAAAAGTAGATTCGCCTAATTCATAAATTCCATTATATGATATTCCATCTACTACAAATGTATATGGAACAGGAATAGAAAAACTAACTGTAGTATCTTCTCAATGTTCTGGAATTTCCCATTTAATATTCTTTGTTATTTCAAAATAATCATTTGTGTTTTTTATATTTGTTTTAGTAAGAGAATTAATTCAAACTCTTTCTTTTAAACTTATCTCTGTTACTTCTTTGGTATTTTATATTTCCTGTTTTATATATTCAATATTAAATCTATCTAAATCATTTATTTTAATTCTACGTTCTTCAAGCGAAACTTTTAATCCCTCTTGATAATTATTTGGAGCATAAATTACCTTTATATATGTGCTTTTTATACAAGGTAAATAATAAATATATTTATCATCTCTATAAATTTCTTCTAATGCTGTATCACAAGCAAAATCTTTAATATCTTTACTTGTATCTACAATAACAAATTCTTCAGTTAAGTTATTTTTAGTATTATTATAAATAGTCATATTAAATAATTTTATAATTATTCCATCTTTATAACCCATTGGATAACCATCTACTGAATATAGACTATGAACTTTTGATATAGAATAAGTTAATGATTTCCATTCTATTGTTCCACCATCTTTTAACACGCTTCTTATAGGAAATAATAGAATAACTAATACTATGGCTATAACTATTATAATTATTTTCTTTTTCATAAAAATTCTCACTCCTCCATTTCAACAACTTACTATTTATCTGTCGTTCTATATATAATTGTACCATAATTTCAACATATTTTGAAACTAAATTTAAACAT
>URLV01000054.1 GCA_900548725.1 uncultured Mycoplasmatota bacterium | reverse complement strand
TGAAGTTGTAAAATAAAAGTAGACACAAAAAAGATGTGTTTACTTTTTCTTTGGTATAATTTAGTAAAGGAGATGAAAAAATGCAAGGAAGACCAAAAGGCGGTAAAAACAAATATTATTCAAAAGAAGAAAAATTAAAATATGTTGAACAAATGCTAAACGGACGAAGTTGTTGGGAAATAGAACGTGAGGAAGGAATAAGTCATTCTATTACTAATAAATGGTTAAACAAATATAATGAACAAGGTATTAAAGGATTAGAAAATCAAAAGAAACCAGGAAATCCTTTATGCAAATATTCAAATAAGAAAAATTTAACAGATATAGAAAAACTAGAATATGAAAATATGAAATTAAGAATTGAGAATGAACGATTAAAAAAAGGATACCTTGTGAAAGGAGATGGTTCAATTGTAGTATTCAAGAAATAAAACAAAAAGAATTTGAAATAATAGAATTATTAAGTAAAGACTTTTCTATTAAATCATTATGCGAAATAATGAATGTATCAAGAAGTGGTTATTATAAATGGATAAAAAATAGAGACATCTTAAACAATTATGAAATAAATCGTAAAGATTTAGGTGAATTAATTAAAGATATACATAAAAGAAAACCAAGTTATGGATATCATAGAATAAATGCTATTATACGAAGAGAAAGTGGATGGGTTGTATCTGATAATCTAGTTCATAAGGTGTGCAAGTTATTAAATATAAAATCCAAGGCAAAACATTATAAATATAAGAAACCAGGAGAAGAATCCATTAAGTTTAATAATGTTATAAATGGAAATTGGAATACTAAAAGACCTTTTGAAAAAATAGTTTCTGATACAACAAGAATATGGTTTAAAAGAAAAGCTTACGATTGGACATTCTATTTAGACATATTTAACAATGAAATAGTTGGATACGATGTACGTGAATCAATGTTTGGAAATGGGAATATAAATCATAGAGAAGCTTTAAATAATATGTTAAATAATAAAATAAAAAGAGGTTATAAAGACTTTGATACAATTTTTCACACAGATCAAGGTACAGTATATTCCTCAATGTCATTTAACAATATAATCAAATCTTATAATATAACAAGATCAATGTCACGAGCTGGTACACCAACTGATAATCCGGTAATTGAATCAAAAAATGGATGGCTCAAAAAAGAAATGTATATTGATTTTGACATAAATAATTATAACACAGTTCAAGAATTTATTGATGATATTGTTTATGACAACAATTATTTAAGACCTAGTTATGCTTTAAACTATAAAACCCCAATTGAATATAAAACTCAATTAGGGTTTAAATAATAGTTTTTTACTGTCTACTTTTTATTGACAACTTCAGTTTTATCCTAGCAATCATATTTAAAAATAATTTTAGTTTTTTCTAAATATATATATTTAATATTACTAATATCTAAATAATTTAAAACTTTTTTATAATTATAAATATTTAATGTACAAGTACCAGATATAAATAATGCACTTTTAATAATATCATCATTAATATTACTATATATTACATAGCCATAATTATTAATAAAATCTTTAACTATTACATTATTATATTTACTACTTAAAAATATATATTCCTCTTTTAAAGAATATATATCTTTTTTTAAATATCCCCTGTAACTTATTTTACTTGGATAATATTTCTTAAAATCTTTATTTCTTAAATAATTTAATTTTTTTATAATACCATTATATGTAATACTCCTACATCTATATAAAACATTATCATTTTTTATATAGTATGTTCTTCCTAAAAAAGTAAATGAATTATTTAACTTATATATATTACTTTTGGGATTTACACTTAAATCATATTTACTTAATTCAATTTCTATTAAATTATAAATATTTTTTAAAAATAATTTATTATTACTTAAAACTATTATATCATCCATATAACGTATATAATATTTACATTTAAGTTTTTCTTTAACATAATGATCAAATTCATTTAAATAAAATACTGCAAGTATTTGTGAACATACATTTCCTATAGATAATCCTTTACCATCTTTATATAAAGGAATTTCCTTAATTTTTTTTATTAATTCATTTTTTTCTTTTATAGAAATATTCTTATAATATAAATTATTTATAACATTTTCTTTTAAATAATTTATATCTTTA
>URLV01000053.1 GCA_900548725.1 uncultured Mycoplasmatota bacterium | reverse complement strand
AAAAATGCAAGAAAAAAAAAGGAAAAACAAAAAAATACATAATAATATATAGTGAAGGGGTTAATTAAAGTGATTGGAAAGGAAAAAAATTTTATGAGTAATTTTTTTAGAAAATTCTTTTTAATGGTAAGATTCTTTTTGTTAACTATTTAACAAAATAAGAAAAATTTAAAGAAAGGAGAATAAACTATGTGGTATATAAAATTATTAAAATTATTAGCATTTGCAGTTAATTTATTTTTATAGAATAATTTATTAATTTTATTAATATAATGTAATAGTTAATGGAGGATACAAAATATGATAAATAAACAAAGTCTATGGTTTTTAACACTATTTAGTATTATTTTAGTTTTAAGTGTATACTATATTGCAATGCCAAATAATACACTTGCAACATTAAAAGAAAATGATATTAACAAAGAAACTTTAAATATTACTGAATCGGATGCACTTACAAGTTTAAGAGTAGAAAGTGATGAAGAGGCACAAACAGCAATGAATGAACTTCAATCTATTCTCTTAAATGAAAAATCATCTTTAGAAGAAAAAAATAATGCATACGAAAAAATTCAAAACATGAATTTCAATAAAAGTAAAGAAGAATCTATTGAAAAATTAATAACAGAAAACTTTAAATTACAAAGCTTTGTTAAAATAGATAAAGATAATATAAAAGTTACTATTTCAAAAAAAGATCATGATTTAGTTCTTGCAAATCAAATTATTAGAAAAATACAAGAAGAATATACTAATAAGATGTATATTACAGTTAAATTTCAATAACAAGAAATATTTTTTCTCATAAAATATATTGAGTAATATTAAAGAAAGAGGATAATATGAAAAATATAATAACAAAAAGAGAAAAAGAAATATTTGAATTGCTAATAGAAAATAAAAGTACCAAAGATATTAGTAATATTTTAAATATTAGTGAAAAAACTGTAAGAAATCATATTTCAAATGTAATGCAAAAATTAGATGTTATAAATAGATCTAATGCAATTATAGAATTAATAAAATTAAATGAAATCAATATAAAAAGACCATAAGGTCTTTTTATCATATCAACTAAGTTTTACAGTATACGGATTTGTACTAGTTCCATCTCCTCCACCTACCAGCAATTCAGCCTTTAGATTAACACTAGGGCGGAAAGCGTAAGCGCTGTTGACGTTGCGGCAGTCGATGTGACCAACCGACCCAGTAACGCGCCACTCGTCCGCGGCCGAACCATTATAGACGATCGGAGACGAAAGCCACCAATAAGAAGTAATATTAGAGTTGTATAAATAATATGTCTTATTCGATTGTCCATATTTATATGCTCCTGCAAATGAGGCCTCATCTACAGATAGTAGTCCTATTGGATAAGTTAAATCTCCATTTGTTTTATTTCCATTTGAAAGTGTTGCAACATCTACTGTAAACCTAGAATAATCATTTGTTGCACTTTCTGCACATTTAAATGTTGGTTTTGTTGTTGTAATACTTGTTGTTCCTGTACTATATTTTAATCTTTCTATTGATGCATAATATGTTTTATTTGTTCCATAACCTAACTGAGTTGCTACACCACCAATTCCATCTGATGCAAGTGTTTTATCATTACAAAATAATGTATCTGCTAAATAATTTGCATAGCCAGTTTTTAAATTATCTTCATACCATTTATCAACCGCTGTTTTTATCGTACTATCATTTATATTTTGATGTGTTGCATCATATGTTGTACTTCCTGGTGTTCCGTACATATAACCCACATATGCATTATCATTAACATTAGTATTGAATACAGAACTACCAGCACTACTATCTAAAACCAATCTTATTGTTCCATCCCCATTTATTCTAACTATTCTCCATATTTTATTTGCAAAAGATACATAATTATCTAAAACATTTCCTCTAAAATAATAACTCGTTCCATAATCATCTGGTGCTGTATTTAATACTCTTTCATTTTCTCCTGAAACTGAAGTAAATGTTGTTACTTCACTACCATATATTGTTCTATTTGTTCCACTTTCTAATGCACTATTTATTATTTGATAATTTAATGCATTTTTATTTGCACTATATGGGTTTATTTTATCTGCATTAGCATGTAAGTCAACTATATTTACTTTTGCACTAAATGTTTTATTCATATCAGTACTTTGATCAACATTCATTTCTTTATATGTTACTGTTAATTTATAAGCATGTGTATG
>URLV01000052.1 GCA_900548725.1 uncultured Mycoplasmatota bacterium | reverse complement strand
AAAAGAAGAGCTGATTTAATACCTAACTTAGTTGAAACAGTAAAAGGTTATGCTAAACACGAAAGTAAAACATTAGAAGATGTAATTAAAGCTAGAAATACTTATACAACTGCACATACAGTTGATGAAAAAGTAAAAGCATCTGGAGAAATTACTAATGCACTTAATAAATTATTTGCATTATCAGAATCTTATCCTGATTTAAAAGCTAATACTAACTTTATGTCATTACAAAATGATTTAAAAGATACAGAAGATAAAATTTCTATGGCTAGACAATTCTATAATGATACTGTATTAACATATAATAATAAAGTAGAGCGTGTACCATCTAATATTGTTGCAAATATGGGTGGATTTAAAAAGGGAGAATTTTTCCAAATTGATGAAAAAGAAAAAGAAGCTCCTACTGTTAAATTTTAATAGGGCTTTATAAGTCCTTTTTTTAAGGAGAGTTTATGAAAAAAAGTGTGATATTTATAATTATTGCATTTATATTAATACCATTAAAGGTATTTGCAGTTAGTAATGTTGATTTTGATATAACAAAATATAATATTAATGCTGATGTACAAAATAATGGAGATGTAAATGTATGTGAGTATATTAAAATGGATGGAAGTTATAATGGATATGTAAGAGATATTTATTATAAGGATGGAGATAGTAATTATAATCCTAGTGATTTAACTGATATAAGTGTCTATCTATTAAATCCTAGTGATATGACTAAAAAAGAAAAATTTACTGAAGTAGTAAGTGCTAATAAAGGAGATAAATTAAAATATACTGTTAATTATAATGGTATGGGACCAAGTATAACTATGTTTAATGAAAATACTAGTGGAGAAAGTGGATTTGTTCTTTGTTATACATTAAAAGATATAGTATTAGTACATAATGATGTAGCAGAGTTATATTATAACTTTATACCCAAAGGTTTTGAAGATATGTTAAGTGATGTAAAAGTATCTGTTAACTTACCAAATATTGATGATACATTAAGAGTATGGGCACATGGTGCTATATATGGTAATGTAGAAAAAATAAATAATGATAATTATTCAAGTTTAGTTGCAACTATCAGTCAAGTTTATTCTGGTGAAGTACTTAATGTACGTATGACATTTAATAAAGATTTAGTTAATGAAAGTACAAGATTTACTAATAAAGATGAATTAGATAATATTATAAGTGATGAAACTAAATTAGCAGATGAAGCTAATGAATTAAGGAAAGTAGCTAAAAGAAAACAAATAACTAGTTATATTGCTTTTGGTATATATTTAGTAACGTTGATTTCTTTAGTAATTTATAGTTATTTTAAATATGATAAAGAATATAAGACTGATTTTGATATGGAATATTATAGAGATTTTCCTAATACATATGGTCCTGAAGTATTAGAACGTTTAATAAAAAAATGTAATACTACTAATGGGTATAGTGCTAGTATATTGTATATGATATATAAGAAAGCTTTTATTGTAGAAGAAACTAGTGATAAAAAGGATTATGTTTTAAAGAAAGCAGAAACGTTTAAAGAACCTCTTACTAAAGAGGAAGCAAGTATAATGGAATTTTTACTTAATACAATAGGTGATGGAAATAGTGTTTTATTATCTGAAATAAAAGCTTATGGTAAGAAAGAAAGTACTGCTAGAAAATTCTTAAATCATTTTAATGATTGGAAAAAAGATGTAGAGAATGCTAGTAAAGAATATAATTTTTATGATAAACAAAGTAAAGGTTTACCAATATTAATTATAGTAATATTAAGTATAATATCATTTTACTTTAGTGTACAAGCAGATGATTTATTATGTATTTTTGTATTTATATTTAGCGTTATTGGAGTTATATATATTTCTTTTGCTACTAGAAAGAGTAAAACAGGTATAGTAGAATATAAGAAATGGATGGCTTTTAAAAAATTCTTAGTTGATTTTGGTAGATTTAATGAAAAAGAATTACCAGAAATAATTTTATGGGAAAAATATTTAGTTTATGCAACTGTGTTTGGTGTTGCTAAGAAATTAGAGAAAACAATGAAAATTAAGATAGAAGCTATGGACAATACTACTGATATGGCAGATATGATGATGTATAATTATTTAATTAGAAGTGATTTAAATAATACAATTAATAATTCTATTAATAATGCATATCAGGTTGCAAATAGTACTATTGCTGCTAGTAATATGTCTAGTGGATCTGGTTCCGGTGGAGGTTTCTCCGGTGGTGGAAGTTTCTCTGGCGGAGGCGGAGGTGGCGGAGGCCACGGTTTCTAAAAAGGGTTATAAAAAACTCTTTTTTTGTTTGAAAAAATTGTGGAAAAGTGTTTACAAATATTAAATTCTATATTAGAATTTAATTAGGATAGCAAAAGAGTTTGATATCTTAAATGTTTTAAATTATCTATTCATAAAAAATAAAATTATACCTCTTTCAAAACTCTCTAAAATCGTTGCGAAGGAGTATCAAAATGGAATTTTTTGTGTAATAAAACATGACAAATTGTTAATTTTAAATATTATTCAATATAAATACTGTAGAGCTGTTTAAAAGATATTAAATATTTATAAATAATAATACTGTCTAAAATAATTAAGGAGTGTGAGGATATTATGAATAGAAATCAAAAAATAATAGTTAGTATAACAGGGATATTTTTAGTACTAATAATATTAGTAGGTTTAACATATGCTTACTTTTTAACTAAAATAACTGGAAATACTAATACCAAATCTATAAGTG
>URLV01000051.1 GCA_900548725.1 uncultured Mycoplasmatota bacterium | reverse complement strand
CTCTTTTTAATGTACAGGTTTTTAATTAGTGTCTACCAATTGGGGTTCATATCATAAATAGTTATTTATCATTTATTATCACCATAAATATAATATCATTTAACTATTTATCTGTCAATTGTGTTATAATGTTTTAGGTGGTTATTATGACAAAAAAAAAGTTAGATATATTATATGAAGATAAATATATAATAATAGTGAATAAGCCGAATAATTTACTTAGTATATCTAATAGAAAAGAAAAAGAGAGAACTTTATTTCATTATGTTTTTGACTATTTACATTCAAAAAATAAAAATAACAGGGTATTTATAGTTCATAGATTAGATAAAGATACAAGTGGTATAGTAATGTTTGCCAAAGATGAAAAAACTAAATTTTATTTACAAGAACACTGGAATGAGATAAAAAGAGGATATGTTGCAGTAGTATATGGAAATGTTAAAAATAAAAAAGGTACTTTAAAAAATTATCTTTCAGAAACTAAGACTTTATATACATATGTTACAGATAGTAAGAATGGTAAATTAGCAATTACTCATTATGAAAAAATATTAGAAAATAATAAGTATACTTTACTTAGTCTAGAACTTGAAACAGGTAGAAAAAATCAAATAAGAGTTCAATTAAACAATATGGGGAATCCAATAGTTGGAGATAAGAAATATGGTATAAGTAAAGATCCAATAAGAAGAATGGCATTAGTTGCTAATTACTTAGAATTTTATCATCCTTATACTAAGGAAAAGATTGTCATTGATATTGACATTCCAAGTTCATTTATATCGTTATTTTAGAATATATTTAATTGATATATTCTTTTTTATGTGCTATAATTTACTATGTATAATGGAGGGTTAGCATGAAGAAAAAATTAGTTCTACTATTACTTTTGTGTTTTACTGCTTTTTGTACTAGGGTTAAGGCTTTGAAATATGATGATTTAAGCTTAGGATTAAAAGAGTATATAAAGAATCAAATTTTAGAAGCTTTTGATAAGAAGAACCACTCTTCTGCTATTAATAGTAGTAGCGCCAATACTTATAAAAGCAGTGTTAAAATAACAAATACGGATTTCTCTGATAATATGCCAGTTTTAGGTAATTCTTTTAAAATAGAGGATTCTCTTGGAAATACTGTAAAAGAGTTTTCATTAACCACAGATTCGCTTGTTATAAATGATTTATCACCTGGAAAATATTATCTTGTTGAAACAGGTGTTGAAGCTGGTTACTTATTAAATAATGATAAAATTGAATTTACAGTTAGCTATAGTAACGAAGAAATTAATGTTAATATGACCAATCATATTGATGTTTCAGTGCCTAATACTGGTGCTTCCAGGTCTGCTTTACTTCTTAGCATAGCTATGTTTGATATTGCAATAGGAATAGGAATATTTACTTATGTTAAAAAAAATAAAGTTGAAGAATAGTACGATATTATTATTAGGCATTACACTTATTTTTGCAGGTGTTATTACAGGTGCTTTAGAGTATTTCAAAGAGAAAAAGGATAATGCTTTTTCGAAAATGAATATTTTGTTATATGAAAGTGAAATTCCAAAAGAGGTAGAATCAGATGATGATTTAGATAAAAATAAAAATGATTCTAATGAACCAAGTAATTCAAGTGAGCCGTCTAAAGAACCTAGCCCATCAGAAAATAAACCGCAGTATAATTATAATTATGCAGGAATACTTGAGATTCCTAAAATTAATTTAAAAAGAGGATTTTTGGATATAAATTCTAAATATAATAATGTAGATTATAATGTAACTGTAATTAATGGTTCAACAATGCCAGATACTACTAATAACAACTTGATATTAGCATCACATTCTGGAAACTGTTCTGTGTGCTACTTCCATAATCTTTATAAAATTAATACAGGTGATGTAGCATATGTATATTATAAAGGAATAAAATATGGATATACCGTTACCAACATTTATGAAGTAGAGAAGACAGGAACTGTTGCTATATATAGAGATCATAATAAAAAGGTATTAACACTTATTACTTGTACTAGAAATAGCAATACAAAGCAAACTGTGTATATATTAGAATTGTCTAGCGAAGGCTCTTATTAAGAATAAAAGGAAGGTGAGATTATGATAAATTATTCAATAGGTGATAAATTAAAAATGCTAGTTGAAATAATTATGTCATCACCTCTTTTCTTATGTTGTTTTATGATAGGAATTGCATTTTTTATTTATTATATAATTTCTATTTATAAAAACAATAAAATTAATAAGTGGGTCTTTGTAGCTGTATGGGTTATTCTTTTAGCTATATTAGTAATAAGGTATAATAAAGTTGTACTTAGCCTTTTTGATAATTTGTTTGAAAATATATTTATGGCTTTATACTTTCCTAATTTAGCAGTTTATATAGTTATCTTATTTATATCAAATATTATGCTTATATATTCTATTTTAAACAGATCAATCTGTAAGTCATACAAAATAACAAATGTATTAAGCGCATTTGTTATTGACATATTTTTAGTGCTTATAGTTGATATAGTAAATAAAAATAGTATCAATGTATATAAACAAATTAATGTTTATACTAATCCAGATTTACTTGTATTATTACAGCTTACAACTGCAGTATTTGTTTCATGGTTACTTATAAACTTGTTTATAACGGCTCATCGTAAATTAAAGAAGTACGATAAAAAGCAATATCCAGATATGCCTGAGATAATATTTGATTAGCTTTTAAATAAAAAAGTAAAAAATTCTATTGACAAATTTATTTAAGCATGGTATAGTTAATTACGTCAGTGAATTTCGGGCGATTAGCTCAGTTGGTTAGAGCACTTGCCTTACAAGCAAGGGGTCATAGGT
>URLV01000050.1 GCA_900548725.1 uncultured Mycoplasmatota bacterium | reverse complement strand
CTTTAGAAATGTTTAAAGATGATCCATATAAAATTGATTTAATTAATAATATGGATGAAGATAATACTATAATTAGTTGTTATACTCAAGGGGATTTTACGGATCTTTGTCGTGGACCACATGTAGACACAGTTAAAGAGCTTAAACATTTTAAATTATTAAAACATAGTGGAGCATACTGGAAAGGTGATGCAAAAAACAAAGTATTACAAAGAATATATGGTGTTTGTTTTGAAACAGAAGAAGATTTAAACAATTATTTAAATGAATTAGAAGAAGCAAAATTAAGAGACCATAGAAAAATTGGTAAAGACATGGAAATATTTATGACAGATGATTTAGTTGGTGCAGGAATGCCTTTATGGTTACCAAATGGCGCAATTATTAGAAAACAATTAGAAAATTATATATATGAAAAAGAACAAAAACTAGGTTATAATCATGTTTATACTCCATGTGTTGGAACAGTAAATTTATATAAAACTAGTGGACATTGGGATCATTACAAAGAAAATATGTTTCCAATGATGAAAGTAGATGAAGAAGAATTTGTACTTCGTCCAATGAATTGCCCTCATCATATGTTAGTTTACAAAAATAAATTACATTCATATAGAGATTTACCAATAAGAATAGGAGAGTTTGCAACTGACTTTAGATATGAAGCTAGTGGAGCCGTTAAAGGTCTTGAAAGAGTTAGATGTATGTGCCAAAATGATGCTCACCTTTTTGTAAGACCTGATCAAATTGGTGATGAATTTAAAAAAGTAGTTAGCCTAATATTAGATGTTTATATAGATTTCGGTATAAAAGATTACAAATTTAGATTATCGCTAAGAGATAAAGAAGATAAAGAAAAATATTTTGATGATGATGAAATGTGGGATATGGCAGAAAATAAACTTAGAGAAGTTTTAAATGAACTTGGAGTAGAGTATTTTGAAGCAATAGGGGAAGCTGCATTTTATGGACCAAAATTAGATGTTGAAGTAAAACCAGCTGTAGGACCAGAAGTAACATTATCAACTTGTCAATTAGATTTCTTGCTTCCAAGAAGATTTGAATTATCTTATATAGATAACAAGGGAGAAAAACAAATACCAGTAGTATTACATAGAGCAATATTTGGAACATTTGATAGATTTACAGCATTTATAATTGAAGAAACTAAAGGTAATTTTCCATTATGGTTAGCACCTTTACAAGTTAATATAATTCCTGTAAATAATGAATATCATTTAGAATATGCAAACAAGATATATGATTTATTAAAAGAAAATAATATAAGAGTAGAATTAGATGATAGAGATGAAAAATTATCTTATAAGATGAGAGAAAGTCAAACTAAAAAAGTACCAGTGACTTTAATACTTGGTGATAATGAAAGAGACAATAACACAATTAGTTATAGATTATTTGGTACAAGAGAAACTACAACATTAAGTATTGATGAATTTATAAATCATATTAATAAAACAATAAATGATAAAGATTTAAATATATAATAAAATAGTACTTTTACAGTACTTTTTATTTGCATATTTTACTATATTAATATAAAATTATATATAGTTGATGGTGATATTATGCAGTTTAAAAATATAATATACGGTTTTATAATTGGAGATGTATATGGTACAAGTATTTTAAATAATCCAATAAACAATGATATTAAAATACATGATAATAATATATTAAATATAGAAAAGGGATGTTATTCATTTTTAACAACAAATATGTTAGCAACTATAGATTCAATAACAGAAAATAAAGAAATAATTCCAAAAGATATAATAATTAAATTATGTACAAGTTTAATTACAGGAAAATATACATCAAACAATAAAATATATTTAGTAGATAAAGAAAGTTTAAAAGTACTAGAACATTATAGAAAAAAGAATAATTTAAATTACATATATAATGAAACTGATTTAAGTGCATATCCAACTAGTAGAATTATACCAATAACCATATATAATTATTTTAACAAAGATACATTAGATACATTAATACCAGTAATATCATTGACTAATACAAATGAAATTGTACTATTAGGTTGTTTTATATATTACAAGTATCTTTTAAATATACTAGAAGGTTATAATAAATATAAATCATTAAAAATAGATATTCCTAATTATTTTAGTAATAGAAGTAAAAAAATATATAAAAATATATTAAATAATAATATATTCTATAAAGATATTATATTTGATGATAATATAATAAATGTTTTAAAAATAGTATTTTACGTAATATTAAATAGTGATAATATGAATGATGTTTTAATGATGATAAGTAATTTAGAAGGTAATACTAATTTATATTGTTCACTTATTATGACTTTAGCAACTACATTATATGGACTTGAGACTATCTCGAGTGATATAATAAAGGATATAAAGAATAAAAGAAATATTAATAAATATATAAGTAAATTTGAAAGGATGTTTTTATGAAAAAATATATTAAATATATAGTATTTATAGGTTTAATAATTATATTAGTTGTAGGATTAAATTGGCCAACTAATAATGAAGTTATTAATGTAGAAATGAGTGTAAAAGATTATGGTAAAATAACTTTAGAATTAGATAAGGAAAATGCACCAATAACTGTTGATAATTTTGTTAAATTAGTAAATAATAAATTTTATGATGGGTTAACTTTCCACAGAATAATAGATGGTTTTATGATACAAGGAGGAGATCCTAATAAAGATGGTACTGGCGGAAGCAAAGAAACAATTAAAGGTGAATTTAAAAATAATGGAGTCATTAATACTATAAGTCATAAAAGAGGTGTTATATCAATGTCACGTAGTAGTGATGCAAATAGTGCTAATAGTCAATTCTTTATAATGCATAAAGATAATACTAATTTAGATGGTAGTTATGCTGCATTTGGTCATGTAATAAGTGGAATGGATGTAGTAGATACTATTGTAAAAAATACCAGTACATATGGTGATGAAAATGGTATTGTACCAGTGGATAAACAACCAGTTATAGAATATATAAAAATTATTAAAAATGAAAAAACTACAGAAAAGTAGTTTTCCTAAATTGAAATTTGAACCGCACCACTAGGGTGCGGCTTTTTGATAT
>URLV01000049.1 GCA_900548725.1 uncultured Mycoplasmatota bacterium | reverse complement strand
CTTTATCAATTGTAGATATACAATTTAAAAGAGTAGTCTTTCCAGAGCCACTTGCTCCCATTATTGCAACAAATTCTCCCTTTTCAACATCAAATGATAGGTTATCAATTGCTTTTGTAAGACTAGATTTATTGCCATAATATTTTTCAATTTTATCAATTTTTAAGATATTTTCCATAATCTTTCTCCTTTCTGATTACATTGTAATATAAAAGATAGGATTAGTCGTTATTCTAATATTACAGAATATTACAATTTTGTAATATTTATTTTTAGTATCCAAATCTGCATAAACTTTAATCAACTTTATAAAAATCATTTTTATAAAAGATAATTGTAATTTTTGTATATTTATGTATTTCAGATTCAATAATTATCTTATGTCCTAATTTATCGCATAATTTCTTGACAATATAAAGTCCCATACCTGTTGATTTTGCCATTATTCTACCGTTTTCACCAGTGAAAGATTTATCAAATACTCTTTTTATATCGTTTTTAGGTATTCCTATTCCATTATCCCAAATAGTTAGATATACTTTATCTTTTTCATCTTTTACACTGATTTTTATTATTGGATCGTTATTATTTTTTTTATATTTAATACTATTGTTTATAATCTGATTTAATACGAACTCTAACCATTTTGAATCTGTTAAAACTTTTTCATTATGAACATCAACTTCAAGATTAACTTTGTTTTCTAATAAGTCATCTTTGTTTTTTAAAGCAACATCTTTAATAATCTTCTGCAATTCAATTTCTTTGATAAGATAATCTTTCTCGGCATTTTCGCTTCGAACGAAATATAAAATTTGATCTATATAGTTATCTAACTTTCTAATTTGTTCTATATATCTTTTATCAAACATATTTCTGTTATTATGAATTAATAAAGTTAAACTTGCTACTGGAATCTTTACTTCATGAATCCACATTTCTACATATTCCTTGAAATCGGTAATACTTAAATTATATTCTTTTACATTTTCAATCATTGACTTGTTTATATCATAAAGAATTTGATAAAAAATTTCGCCATCATAAAAGTTTGGCTTATTTAATATTTCTAAAATTAAATATTTTTTATCTAACTTATCAAGCGTATTTAATATTTTTTTGTAAAATTTGTATTTCCTGAAATAATCAAAAATAATATTAAATGTTGCAACTAAAAAAAATAATATTGTCAATGCTATTTTCAAATCATTTTCCACTTTAAATGCGTTTAACATAAGAATAGCAATTATGAATCCAACAATTGACACAGTTATCTGTACTGTTTTATCTAATAAATATTTTTTAAAACTCATAATAATTTATACCCTTGTCCTTTTCTTGTTTCAATTCTATTTTCAAGTCCAAAATTTTGTAATTTATTTCTCAATCTACTAATATTTACTGTTAGAGCGTTGTCATTGATAAACTCATCATTGTTCCATAAATCTGTCATTAAATCATCACGAGTTACTATTCTACCACGATTACTTAAAAGATATGTAAAGATAATCATTTCATTTTTAGTTAGTTCTAATACCTTTTCACCTTGTTTCAATATTCCTTTTTGTGGATTAACACTAATATTATCATAAAATAAGTCGTCCATATTATTATCCATTCGTTTAAATATATTTTGTATTCTCAATAATAAGATTGTTGGATTATATGGCTTAGTAATATAATCGTCTGCACCATAAGATATAGATAAAACTTCATCTACTTCTCCTACCCTGCTCGTAACCATAATAATAGGAACATTAGATTCTTTTCTAATTTCTTTTAATAAAATTTCACCATTTTTATTAGGTAAATTAATATCCATTAAAATTAAATCAAATTTCATATTTTTTATATTTTCTTTAACATTATCAAACTTTTCTATAATTAATACTTCATACCCTGAATTTTCTAACAAAGATTTTAACTCATTTCTGATGATTTTTTCATCTTCTATAATTAATATTTTTTTCATAGTTTGTCTCCTTTCATAATTGCTTTTTTAATTATTCTTATTATATCACTTTAATTTTCTAAATTATAATAATTCAGAAAATTAAATATAATTATTTTATAATTTTTTCTGCTTCAACTTTATCTAGGTTACCATATTTAATCATTTTATTTATAACTTGCCTCTGCCTTTCAATTGCTAAATTTTTATTTTGAATTGGATTATATAAAGACGGAGCATTTGGGATTCCTGCTAGCATAATTGATTCACTATCGTTCATATCTTTTGGTAATTTATTAAAATAACCTAAACTTGCTGACTTAACAGAATAAAATCCATTGCCAAAATATGAAGTATTAAAATATAATTCTAATATTTCATCCTTATTATAGTTACTTTCTATGCTAAATGCCATAAAAATTTCTGCAACTTTCCTTACTATTTTCTTATCTTGTGTAAAATAGATATTCTTGGCTAGTTGTTGAGTAATTGTGCTTCCTCCCTCTACAAATTTCATTTTTTTTATATCATTTACAAATGCTCTTCCTATAGAAATGACATCTATCCCAAAATGTTTGTAAAATCTATGATCTTCAACTGATACAACTGCTTTTAAATATATTTGAGGCATATCATCAATTTTTGTATAATCTTCTTTTTGCCTAATTGTTGTAATTTTATCCTTTAATGGCATTTTATTTATGGCATTCTTATACATTTGATAACCACTACAAATAAAATAACTTCCTATACAAATAAATATTAATAAAACTGTTATTGTAATCTTTTTAACTAATTTCATATAATGCTAATCCCTTCTTTACTAAAAAATAATTTATTGCAATAATATTATCATTTCTTATCATATAAGTCGTCATTCTAATATTACTTAATATTACAATTTTGTAATATAATTTAATTATGTATCAAGGCTATTTCTTTATTTTAGAAATAACCTTTTTTATTTTAGTATATAGAATTAGTATTTCTATACTTAATTTTAAAATTGCAATTAGCATACTTACTCAGCTTTAAAGTAGTTAAATTACTCTGAGGATCAACATCTACAACTAACACTCTTTTTCATTGTTTAGCCAATGCTATACCAAGATTAAAGGTTGTTGTTGTTTTACCAACTCCTCCTTTCTTTTAATTTAGCCACCTTAATTTAATAAGATGGCTATGTATTCCAT
>URLV01000048.1 GCA_900548725.1 uncultured Mycoplasmatota bacterium | reverse complement strand
AGTATATACATTAACATGTACATCTTATTTAAAAGAAGGTTTTAGTTTAGCAAGTGATGGAACTATAACAGGAACAGTAGACGGAACATGTAGTGGAGTAGCAACAGAAACAAAGTTTCCTAATACATCAGATTTATCTATAATGGTAAATAATACAATAGATACAACACATACACAAACATATAAATTAACAGTAACATATAAAGAAATGAATGTTGACCAAAGTGAAGATATGAATAAAACATTTAGTGCAAAAGTAAATATAGTAGATTTAAATGCTGTAGCACGTAAAAATCCATATGAAGATAATAAGAATAGTTTAGCATATAACATAATTAATAATGCAATGAATAAAGCGAATGGAACAGAATTACTTGCTGTGCCTAAATCAAAACCAGCAGAAAAACCATCAAGTATATATTATACTAATAAAGTTGATGAAGCAACAAGTGAAAGTTCAATCAGTATATCAACAACATATCAAGGATATTATTGGACATATGGAACAGGATATACAATAGATGAAAGTACTGGTAATTTTACTTTAACAGGAGTAAGTACTTGTAAATATAATGATGGAACATGCAATACAACATTGGTAGGAAAATATATAGTAGGTTCCTATGCAAGTAGCAATTCTTCAAGTACTGATATAAGAAAAGCAACAACAGATTTATCAAATATATATAAAGTAACAGAAGCACCAACTAGTAGTACATCTGCAATAACAATGAAAGCAAAAGAAATATCATCTATTTATTATGATACTGAAA
The DNA here is from genome assembly GCA_900548725.1 of uncultured Mycoplasmatota bacterium. GTDB lineage: Bacteria > Bacillota_I > Bacilli_A > RF39 > UBA660 > UMGS1124. The sequence continues at coordinate 2,417 of URLV01000048.1, read as the reverse complement.
AAGTATTAAGTTTAACAAGTGATGATTATGGTACATCATATTATTATAGAGGTGGAGTAGTAGATAATTATGTAAATTTTGCAGGAATGTGTTGGAAAATTGTTAGGTTACAGGGAGATGGAAGTATTAAATTAATACTTGAAGATAAAAATACTGTATGTAATAATTCATCTTATAAAGGTATTTGGAATATTGGTTCTGCAAATTTTGGATATACTGAATATGGTACGGGTGAGCTAATAGCATCAGATGGAACAAAAAATTCAAATAGGTTACGTTTAATGAATTATTTAAATGGTGGAACAAATAAAGATAAGTCAATGGCAACGTCGTTTAAAAATTTTCAAACTGGACCTCTGGCCAATTATTTAGATAAATTAAAAGTAGGAGACTGGTGTTTAAATGATAAAGCATATGCTAGTAAAACTGATAATACAATAGCTTTAACTAGTCAAGAAATGTTAGATAAACAAATTAAAGGGACAGAATTTTATTACGACTCATATGTTCGTTTAAACGGTAAAACAACAAAAGAACCAACATTAAAATGTAATGGAACTATAATGGATAAGTTTGACGATGGTACAACAAATATGTATGTTGGAACATTAACAGCAGATGAAATAGTATATGCTGGTGAAACTTATAAAAAAATTGATTATAAAAGTTATTTGATAAATGAAGAATTTTTGAAAGGAAGTAACGGTGAAAATTACGATTTTGCTTGGTCTTTATCACCCTCACTTTTTCAATATAATAGATCTTTTGATGAAAGCGACGATATGGGAATTAATTTAAATGTATTTGGTGGTTTTGAGAATATGTATCTTAAAACAAGTACTGCTGTTCGACCTTCAATTATTTTAAAAACAAATATTCAAATAACTGGTGGAAACGGAACAAAAGAAAATCCTTACACAATTGCAAACTAAGTACTATTAATTTAGTACTTTTTAAATGCATATAATTAAGTGGTGAATAATAATATGTTTGAAATATTTAAAAGTTATTTAAAAAAAGAAGATTATTACGTAATAATATATTCAAATTATATATATATATTTAAATACTTAGATATAATTAAATTTACAGATAAACATATAAGTTTAAAATTAAATAAAATAATATTAAATATATATGGATATGATTTATTAATTACTAAAATGGAAAAAGATGAACTATTAATAAAGGGTAATATTAATAAAGTGGAGAAAATATATGAATAAATATATAATAATTAAAGTTACACAAGATATAAAAAGATTTATAAATAAATGTAATAGTTATAATATAGAATTATATAATATTAAATATATTGATAAAGATAATATAATAGTTAAAATAAAAAAAGATGACTTTGATAATATTAAAATATATAATTATTATTCTAATATAGAAATATATAATAAAGTTGGAATAGATTATTATATTCATAAAATAAATAAATTAAAATATTTTATATTATGTTTTGTTGTTATGATAATATGTATGTTTTTAGTATCTAATATAATATTAAAAATAAATGTTATTCATAGTAATAAAAAAGTAAGAGAATTAGTATATAGTGAGTTATATGATAATGGTATAAAAATATTTAGTATTAAAAAAGATTTTAATAAATTAGAAAATATTAAGAATAAGATACTTGAAAATAATAGAGATAAATTAGAATGGATTAGTATTACTAATATTGGTATGACATATGTTGTAAGAGTTGAAGAAAGAATAATAGATAATATAAAGAATGAACATGATTATTGTAATGTAGTTGCTACTAAAGAAGGTATTGTTACTAATATATTTAGTGATAAAGGAGATATATTAGTTAATGTAAATGATATTGTTAGAAAAGGTGATATACTTATTACTGGTAATTTAATAGTGAATGAAGAAACTAAAAATTATACTTGTGCAAGCGGTAAAGTAATGGCTAAAGTTTGGTATACTACAAATATAAGTTTAAAAAGAGAGTATTTAAAAAAAGAATATACTGGTAAGAAAAGAATAAATTTTTATATAAATCATAAAGTTCTTAGAAATAATAAATATAGTAAGTTTGATAAAAAATATATTATTAATAATAAATATATTAAAGTATATAAAGAAATAGAATATAAAGAAAAAAAGTATAAGTATAATGAATTAAATAGTGTTGATAAAGCTTTGTTGGAAATAGATAATAAGTTTAAAAATAAATTAGGTGATAAAGGGGAAATTATAGATAAAAAAATATTAAATAAAAGTATAAATAATAAAGAAATAAATATAGATGTATTTGTAATTACTTCAGAAGATATATCTAAACAAATAGAATTAAATAATGAAGGTATAAATAATAATATTGAGTAGTCTAATATATTAGACTTCAGACTGTTGACAAATAGGTAGAAATTTTACTTATTTGTCTTTTATTTTGT
>URLV01000047.1 GCA_900548725.1 uncultured Mycoplasmatota bacterium | reverse complement strand
TTAGTACTAAAAATATACCTGTTATACTAACTATTATCTTTTGTTTACGATTCATACGATCACTCTCCCTCTTTCACCATAAAAAAATATATTACTTTATATCTTACCCAATATTTTTTGAAATTTGGAAAAAAATATAATTTAATTTTTTTATAAACCGTAAATTTTTGTTAGGTTCTTCTACCTTGATAAAATCATATCAAAAAAAGATACTATTTTCAAGTATCTACTTTCTATTTCTACAAACTTCCTCCATTTACTATTACATCTGCTATTTTCATTAAATCATTCATCTTTATTTTTCCATCATTATTTATATCTGCTGCATAATATGTTTCTTCTTTTAATACATTCCCATTTACTATATGATTTGCTATCTTCATTATATCATTCATCTTTACATATCCATCTTTTGTTACATCACCTGTTAATACTAACTTATATTCTTTATTAATATTTTTTATTACTTGTCCTGTTTTTATATATTTTGGCTCTTCTATTTTTTTATTATTTTCATAATATTCATAGTCTTCTATTCCCTTTATATTACTTTTAAATTTATCTATGTTGTATACTTCTTTTATGTTATTTAATTTTATATTTTTTATATATCCGTTTTCTATTATATAAACATCTGTGTTAATTCTTTTCTCACTTTTTCATATACTGCATATAAATTTATATCTTTTGTTACTTTCATGTTATTTTCATATCCATCCCATTTTATAAATTTATAATTATATTCTTCTGTTTCTTTTGTTGGAATATATGTTACATTTAATATATCATCTTCTAAATATTCTTCTTTTAATATTGTTTCTTTATCTTCATCATAATATTTTACTTTATATTTCATTCTATTTATTTTTAAATCATATACACAATACTCTTCATCACATATTCCATTATTTGATAAATCATATACATTTTTTATCCATAAATATTTATTACTATAATTTATTGGTAAATTAGTTAGCTTCTCATTAATCTTATATTTTGTAAGTGAATTTGGTTTTGTTTTGTTTGAATTACTAATTGCATATTCATATATATTTATTATTAATGATTTATCATTAGTATTTAAATTATATTCTATTATAGGTTTATCTTTATCTATATAAATAATATTTTCTTCTTTGGATGTTATTATTTCACATGATTCATCATTACACTTATATAATTCTAATTTTAACAATCCATTCTTATCTATTTTTATAGTATCATTTATAATATTTTTTTCTTTATCAAATATAATAGTTTTTAATTCATTATTCATACCATATATTAATTTTAAATATTCATTATTTAATTTAGTTAAATAATAATTTATATTAAAATTAATATCTATATCTTTATTAGTATATTTTTTAGTATAAGAATAATCTAAAATATTAACTACTTCAAATTTATATTCTTTTTTTATATTATCTACATTAATATTAATTTTAACAGAGCCAGTTTTATCTTTTGTAATTAATTTATTATCTTTTATTTCTATTATATTTGTATCACCACTTGTTATATTAACATCACCAGATGTATCAGTTGTGTAAATGTATATGAATAATTATATTCAGAATTAGTATTTAATATATTAGTATCAACATTTAATTCAATATCTTCTATTTTTTTGGAAAATACTCTTAAATTTGGTGTAGAATCATTATTAATATTCCAAACACGGATAAAATCCCAATCAACAAAAGTATCTTTATTTTTTAACTTTTCTAAAGTTTTACTTTGATTGTCATAATTTGAAGTATAACTATCATCTTCTAAATAATATGAATTAGATATTTTATCAGAAGTAAATTGAACTAATCCGTTTTTTATAGTCTTACCTAACCCGTTTGTACAACTATTTTCTGCTATAATATTGCCAATATTATAAGAATATTTTATAGTAGAAGAATTAATATCTTTATAAACTATATGATTATTTTCTGTTACCCCTACACTGTCAAGTGTATCGAAGCCCACTATACCACTAGCATAACTAATAGAACCAGAAGAATTATTATATGAAGTTTCAGAAACAATTTTACTAAAATTGACTGTATTAACAATATTTGAAGATTTAGAATATCCAACTATTCCTCCAGAAAAAGTATTTTGTGCTGTTGAATTAGCATTGACAAACACCGTTACTAAAACAACTTTCTAACTCTGAATTATCTAAATATCCAACTATTCCTCCAGCAGCATAACTTCCATTTATTGTAGCATTTGAATATATATTTTTATAATTGATGATTGAGCATTACCTACAACAGAACCAGTATATCTTAAACCTTTAAAAGTCGAATCAACTATTTTTAAATTCATTATAGTTGCACCATTAACTTGTATGAATAATCCTCCATCATTTTTATCTACTTTATTAATATTTTTTAGTGTATGATGTCCTCCATTAAAAATACCAAAAAACTTTTTAGTAGAATATTTAGAAAAATCTACATCTTTAAAATCTAAATCATTTGTTAAATAATAAGATTTATTATAATTATCATTAGTTGAAGTAAAGATATTAAAAAATTCTTCGATATTTGTAACTTTTTCATAAATTATAATTTCTTGTTTATAAGTTACTTTAACATCATGACTACATAAACAATGGATTTGCAAATTCTGATGAAGGAAAAGATGATTTTATTGGGGTTTCAGATGTTTATAAAGATTTTCAAGAATATGAAATAGATGAAAATGTTTCTAAATTAAAAAGTGGAGGATGGTGTTTAGATGAAAATTTATATAGTGAATTATAGAGGAAATGTAAATAATAATTATTTAAATTTTAATAATATGGATTTATTGTTGCATAGTCATATATATTTATATTTACCAGTTATTAATTTATTCATATCTTCTGATTGATCTTCACCAGTATCAATATAATTTATTGTCATTACATATGTTTGTACTTCTTTAGACTTAATTGTATTATGTACTAATATTTTATCTACGGATGGAAATTCTCCTTCAGTTACTCCATTACAAGCAGTCCCTAAACTACTAGTACATGTTAATGTATATTTTACGTCTTGTGGTCTTGACATCTTAGTTTCTATTATTTGATTAGTATCTTCTAAGAATACAACATAATCAGAAATAGTTGTATTTCCCTTATTAGTAACTGTAAAACTTTTAGTTCCTATTTCTTCTCCTGGTTGTATATTTTCTTTTACTAAAATTTCATTAGTATCATCTTCATATGCTAATTCAAGATTTGCAGTTGTTACACTAATACTTTTTTCATTAGTATTTCCAGTTATTTTAGTTAAAAAATAAGCATATGTTAATCCTACTAAAATTAATGTTACCAAAACTATTCCTGTTATACTTACTATTATTTTTTGATTACGATTCACTTAATCTCACTCCTTCATATCTTGAGAATATTATTATAATAAATATTTAATATCATTTGAACGTGCCTATAGTACTTATAT
>URLV01000046.1 GCA_900548725.1 uncultured Mycoplasmatota bacterium | reverse complement strand
ATATTCTTTTAAAGAAAGTATCATAAAGTATATTTTTCAAGAATTATCCTCCCTTCTAGAAGATGATATTTTCTATACCTTCACTATATATTATTATGTATTTTTTTGTTTTTCCTTTTTTTTAATAGCAATTTCTAAAAAAAATTTTTAAAAACATACAAATAAAAAATATCTGTATACAAAATCTTACAGATATATTTTTTTTGTTATGAACATTATGTAAATATAAATTTATATTTTAAAAGTCCAGCAATCCTAAAAATTTCTTCAAACTATCACTTTTGGGTTTATTAAATATATCATCAACACTACCAGTTTCAACTATTTTGCCTTCATTCATAAACATAACCTTAGTAGCAACATTTTTAATAAACTTCATTTCATGTGAAACTATAATCATAGTCATTCCGTCATCAGCAATAGCTTTAATAACCTCTTCAACTTCTAATACCATTTCTGGATCTAATGCACTAGTTGGTTCATCAAAAAGTATTATTTTTGGTTTCATAATCAAAGTTCTAATTATTGCAACTCTTTGTTTTTCTCCACCAGATAATTCTTTTGGATAATTATCTATTTTATCAATTAAATTAAATCTTTTAAGTAATTCTTTTGCTTCTTTAATACACTTTTTTGTATCCATAATCTTTAATTTATTAGGAGCCAATATAATATTTTCTAAAACAGTTAAATTATCAAATAAATTAAATGATTGAAATACCATACCAATATATCTTCTTGCATCACTTAAATTCTTATTATGCATTAATTTAGTTCCAAGAAAAATTATTTCACCACTATCAGGAACTTCTAACATATTTAAACATCTAAGGCAAGTACTTTTCCCACACCCAGATGGTCCTATTATTGCTAATCTATCGCCATCATTAACTGAAAAACTAATATTTTTTAATACTCTTTTATCATTAAAACTTTTAGTTATATTTTTAACTTCTAACATTATTTAACTTCCTTTCTAACTTACTAATTAATTTAGCAAGTGATAAAGTTAATAACAAATATATTAATGCAACCATAATAAGTGGGAAGAAATAATCATAAGTACGTGATGCAATAATATCACTAGCTTTTGTAAGTTCTATAATACCTATATAAGCACCAACACTAGTTTCCTTTAATAATGTAATAAATTCATTACCTAAAGCAGGTAATATATTTCTAATTGCTTGAGGTAATATTATATTTTTCATAATAGTACCATATTTTAATCCTAAACTAAGTCCTGCTTCCATTTGTCCTTTATCTATACTATTTATACCACTTCTAATAATCTCTGAAACGTATGCTCCACTATTAATACCAAAAGCAAGTATACCAACAATTAATATATTAATATCAACACTCTTAAATATAACATAATATATTATCATTAATTGTAATATAACAGGAGTACCTCTTATAATATTTACATAACATTTAGAAATAAAATTTAATACTTCTAACTTTTTATTATTTTCATAATAATTTCTAATTAATGCGACAAGTATTCCAATAACTATACCAATAATAACAGCAAATATAGCTATTAAAATAGTACTAAATAGTCCTTCGATTATATATTTATAACGATCTTCATATATTAAACTATAATATAATGTATTTTTTACCCATTCTAACATACAACCACCTACTCAGTATAATTTAAAACGTATTGATCTATTTTGCCGGTTTTTTTCAAATCTTCTATTACTTCATTTACTGTATCCAGTAATTCTTTATTATTTTTCTTAACTACCATACCATAATTTTCAGAAGATAATATTTTATTAAGTATTTTTAAATTAGTATTTTTACTTAATATTTGTTTAGCAGGTAATTCATCCATTACTACACAATCTACTTTATCATTCTTTAAGTCTTCTATTGCAGCTAAATATTTTTTTTGTCTAGTTATTGTAGCATTTTTATAATTATTTGTTACAAATGTATCAGCTGTACTTCCAAGTTGAACTGCTATTTTTTTAGTACCTAAATTATTAAAGTCAGTTTCATTATCACTATCTTTAACAATTACAATTATTTTAGATGTAAAATAATCATTAGAAAAATCTACTTGTTTACTTCTTTCTTCTGTATAACTTATTCCAGCAGCGCCAATATCTGCCTTGCCACTTTTAACCTCATTTATTATTGAATCGAAAGCAACATCTTTTATAACTAATTTTTTTCCCATTTTATTAGCAATTTCTTTTGCTATCTCAACGTCTACTCCAACTATTTCGTTATTTTGATAATATTCAAAAGGTGCAAAACCTGCTTCTGTTACCATAACAAGTTCATCTTTATTTCTACCACAACCACATAACATAATTAAACATAAACTTAATAATATAATTTTTTTCATATTCTTTAACACTCCTCTACATTTAAAATTATATCACATACAAAAACGAATTAATAATATTTTTTACTAATTCGTTTACATTTTTTAATTTTTTTAACTAATTACATAGGGATTACTTTGTGTACCTGTTGTATTTGATAAAATAGATACTGTAGGTTTTACAGCTATTATAGGAATAATATAATTCATAGAATATAGTGTGTTATAATTAGGATCATTTATGTTACTGTCAGCACCATACATATAAGGATAACCTGAACCAGTATAAGCATAATTAGGAGTCATAGATAATATTCTATAATTATCATTACCTACATTATATTTTAAAAAGTTTGTTCCTGAATTATCGGTAAAAAGATATTCATCAGCAGTTATAATTCCAATATTACTTTTATATTTTAAAGATTTAGTATTTTCTATACCAGCAAAATCACATTTGAGACTTGGATTTTTATTCTTTATTCTTGTAGCAGAATTATAATTCATCATTCCACCCCAATCACCAGTTTCTCTATTATTTAATGATATATCATTGCACCAAAAAGTTTCAGTTAGTATACTTTTTTGTATTTTTTTAGCAAATTCATATTCTGACTGAATCTCCCGTCCATCTACAAACGTAACGCTCATTCCGTCACTCCAAGCGTTTAATACATTAGGAACAAGACTTTTCTCATAATTTGAAGCATTGTCAATTAAATACGTAAAAACATTAGTAGAAGAGTCATAATCAGTTAACACTTGTTCATTTGTATAAGCAAATAAAGCTTTTTCACTCGTGTTTGAAGGATTATGAATAATTCCTTCTTCAATAGAAGTAGATGTCGTATTTTCACATGTTTTATTTTCATCTGCTAAAATGAGTCTTATAATTCCATTACCTTCAACACGTAAAATTCTCCAACACATACCACTAAAATTAACATAATTATTTGTAGGTGCACCTCTAAAATAATAACTTGTTCCATAATCATCATCTGTAGCAAATAAACCAGACTTTGTAGTATCAGTCTCAACTGTATTAGATGTTTTTATAGATGATAATAATGTTCCTGTTATAGGAGTATCCCAGGAATTTGTATACTCATTTGCAATATTTATTCTCAAAATTAAAGTCTTATTCATATCTTCAGATTGATTTTCATTTACATCATTATATGTAACCGTTAAAGAATAATTATCAGTCACATTTACCTCTATTGTTTCACTATAAAGAATAGGTTGAACTTTTTCATTTGTAATTGTTCCTGTCTTTACAACTTCATCATTCTTTTTTAATTCATATGTCCAATCTTGTGTTCTTGTAAAACTATTTGATACTGAATCAAATATAACGCTATAATTAGTTGCTTTGTTTCCTTCATTTGTAACAGAAAATGTTTTTGTTGCAGTAAATCCTGGTAATATTTTTTCTGTTGGTTCTATTACATCATTACCCTCAACATATTTCACTTGTAAATTTGCTGTTGTTACACTTATAGATTTGGTATTAGTATTTCCAGTTATTTTA
>URLV01000045.1 GCA_900548725.1 uncultured Mycoplasmatota bacterium | reverse complement strand
TATAAAATAAAAACTCACGAACTTTTAAGTCCGTAAGTTGATTTCAAATGGAGCAATAACATAGGTTATTTGAAACTCTCAAAATGAATTAGTAAATAACTAATCACTAAATACATTTTAACATAAATATATTAAAATGTGTCAACAAATATGAAAAAATTACGCAAGATTAATAAAATGTGATAAAATTGTTATAGGAGGAATAATTATGAATACTGAATTAATAGAGCAATTAAATAGAATAAAAGAAACGCAAATTGCTTTAAGAGAACGTATTAGTCATGCGATTAAAGGCGTCGAACAATTAGAAGAAATAAAAAGACAAAAAGAATTAGTAGGAGATATTGATGGTGTTGCCAAAATTAACGAAACCCTAAATCAAGTTAAACCACTATTGGCTCAGATATTAAGCAGTAAAGATAATGCTGTAGGTAAAACAGAAAATTCTGAACCAGAAGATTATGCGAGAACTATATATGATTCTGCTAGAATAGAAAGAGGAAAGGCATTATCAGAGGCATTATCTACACAAGCTAGGTTAAATACTGAATCAATTCAACAAAGAAGAAATGAAAGCTATGAAGAAATGATTAGCCAAGCAGAACAAGAACTTGGACCTATTGAATCTCCAGTGTCAAGATTAGGTAGATAAATTAATTTAAGGACTATTATATGGGAAAAGAAATGTTTGTAATTAATAAAGTTATTGACAAAAATATGATTAAAAATCGTATTGCTGAAAAAAATGGAATGGATTTTAAAAAATTAGAAGAAATGATGGTACAAGAACTTGGTTCCATCTCTTATTTGATTGGTATTCAAACTGAAAATGATATTAATATTTATCAATTTTATGAAATCTGGTTTTCTTCTTTACTTACTTCAACAACATTAGATGAATTAGAGTTTATTAATGCTAATAATTTATTTGGCCTAGATAAAAATAATTTGTTAGATTATAAATGTCAATTAATGATAGATGAAAAAATTGCAAATTTTAGGGACACACTTGAAGATTTGATGCGAAGTATAAACGAAGATAACATTGGTAGTTATTTTCAAAAATTTGGAGATATTAGTAATCAAACAAAACAAGGTATAATGATTAATATGATTTTAGGATTAGATAGAGAAGGTGTTGAATTGACTCCTTTGGGTTCTAAGCTAAAAACTTGTATTGATAATATAAGAAAATTACATATTGATTTATTAAAAAACAATGCTATTGTAAATTCTAAATTAAGAAAATAAGACGATTTATTACAATTAATTCAAAATGTTGTTATGAGGGCAATTCTTGTTTGTTGTTAGTTTTGTTTTCAATATATTCAAGGTTATTAAATGATTTATTATTCTTCAATAATTCCATTTGTTTTCTTGCAATATTATTTAATCTTATAAGTCGTTCGTTTTGCGGTATTTTCATTTCAATTAATTCAGCATTAATATTTTCTAAATTGTTTAATATAACTAAATGAAGTAAGTCAGTATAATCTCTAATATTACCTTTGTCAGCCATTTCAGGATTACTTTCTCGCCATTCTCTAGCAGTTATACCAAATAATGCTACATTTAAAACATCAGCTTCTTCAGCATAAATAAATTTCTTTTGTTTTTCAGTTAAAGTTGGAATAATTATACTTTTAATGGCATCAGTATGAACTACATAACTAACTTTTGCTAGAACTCTATTAGCATGCCAATCAATTTTATTTTGGTATGCTTCATTTTTCTTTAGTCTTTCAAATTCTTGAATTACATATAGTTTAAATTCGGGACTTAACCAACTAGCAAATTCTAAAGCAATATCACTTCTAGCGTAAGTCCCACCATTATTGCCTGATTTAGAAATAATGCCAACAGCATTAGTTTCTTTAATCCATTTTTGAGGAGACATATAAAAACTATTTTTACCAGCTTGATTCTCAAAGGTCTCGAATTCGTGACCTTTGAATTTTTCATTATTAAGTTGTTCCCATAATCCTAAGTATGCGATAACATCTTTGTTCCTCATCCAAGCATAAATAGGTATTTTAGGCTCTTCAGGATTTGCATATCTAGCTAAATCAGTTAGAGATATAAACTCTTTATTATCAATTCTTAATACATTAATTTTTTGCTCTTTTACTATAATTTCAGTTTTAATATTATCTTTATTCATAACTCACATCCTCTCTACCTTTGAATAAAGTTTTATTTTTAAAATATTCTATTGATTATTTCGGTTATTTCGTCTATTGTGAAATCAGAACGTTTTAAAATAATACAATGAACTAATCTTTTCACTAATAAATAAGATACAACTTCAACATCTGAAAAATTTTTACTTAATGCACTATGTGTAATTTCATTTCTCTTTTTTGAAAATGCTTGTGCTAAATCACCATGTGAGATATTAGTTATATTATAACTGACAAATAATCTTTGCTTTGTTTTTTCTAATGGTTTTATAAATTCTTTAAGCGAGGATGATATTTGTTCATGAAGTGCGCCATCCAAGTTATTTATTGTGTCGTAAAAATTGTCTATATAACTTATTTCAGTATTAGATGAATTAGGTGTTTTTAATTCAGATATATAATTTAATATATTATCTTTTAGTATTTTATACTTTTTATGTTTATTAGCTTTATATTTAGGGTGCAACTTGTCAAATTGTCCTTCAAATGAAGAAGCTATTTTTATAAATTGGTATGAATCAACATGGCTATCTTCATATGAATTATTTGGGTACGAAAATAATGTGTTTTTTTCTGTGGATAAAATATTATATAAATTTTCAAAATTATTTACTAGTGTATCCAAAGAAAGCGATAGATTAATATCAGATAAATCAATTTTTTTATCTTTTGGTAAGTTTATATGTAAAAAATAGTCAGTTGTTATTAATTTTCTTTTTTTATTTTTCCAATTATCAAAATCACTTTTTGATAACCATATTTTTGATGTCAACTTTATTTCATCAAATTCAATTATATTTCTATTATAAAGAAAACACATTAATTCATACATGGATTTGTAATATTCAATTATATCTTTAACTTGCTTTTTTTCATTAAAATTAATCCATATCTGAGATTTTAATTTGATCGGAATATTTAATTCCTTGCTAGAAATATTCCACATAATTCCAAAGTTAAATATATCTCCATTAACGTTTATTTTTCTCAGTAATTCTTTTGAATTATGAAATTTAAATTTAGGTTTTAGTCTCTTTGTTATTTCTTTATTTTCTATTAAAAGTTTTGGACTATATAGCTGATCAATACATTTTCCTCTAAATTGCATCGATGTAAAATTTATTGCTTTAGGAGCAGGTATATAGCCATTATCTTTTCCATATATATATGCTGGAACATATCCTCTTAGGAATGAACGTCCAATTTTTTGTAGTTCAACATTTACAAAAGCTATTGAATTTCCTTGTAAGGTAGTTCCATAATATGTATTTTCTTCAACATTAGAATTTTTATTTCTAAAAAAAACATTGCTATAATTATGCCAATCATTATCAATATCATTTGAAAAAATAGTTAAAATATTATTTTCAAAATGAAATGCATGTTCTTTTCCTTCAAAAATTATTTTTCCATCTCTAATAAAATTTTCAAAATTCATCTTTATCAACTCCTAATTATAAGATGTTATATCTTTTATTATACTATAATAATTATACTAATTATCTTTCAAAGTCGTCTTTTTCTTTGCTTAAATCTAATTCTTTAATGTCATCATCGTCTAAAATATCATCTTCATACATATCATTAACTACATCGATATATTTGTCATCTTTATCATGCCAACTGTGAAGTTTACCACGTAAGAAAGATATTAGCTTTTCAAATTTATCTTTAAAATAATCTAATGTACTTTTTAAGTCATTAATTTTAGATTTTAAAAATGATATTTCATTATCTTTTTCTTTAATAGCATTATTTAATGTATCAACTCTTAAATTTAGTGCTTTATTATTTTCAGTAAGTGTTTTAATTTGCATATCTTTATTTTTTAATTCTTCATTAGCATTAATTAAAGTATTAGATAAGGTTTGGATTTTATCATATTCATCATTGGTATTATTTACTTGTTTGATAAAGTTAATAAAAGAATCTTTATCATCCTTTGATAAAATGTAATTATCTTTATTAAGTTTGGATGCCTTTAATTTATCAATTTTATTTTTAATGTCTCTAGAATCTTGTTTTAGTTCTAAAGATTTTTTATTTGCCTCTTTTAGAGTTATATTATTCTTTTCAATTTGCTTTTTTAACTCAATATAGTTATCCATATCAGCTACATGAATATCTCTATTTCTTCCTTTTTGTTTAGATTTTAAAGTTGAATCTAAGCTATAAACTTGATTAAATTCTTCAATACACAAAGTTCTCATTTTATCTTGCAATCTAATTAAAGATTCTTTAGTAAATACATCAG
>URLV01000044.1 GCA_900548725.1 uncultured Mycoplasmatota bacterium | reverse complement strand
TAGCATTTATTACTCTCAGAAGTTAATTTCCGAGTTTCCTATCAATCTGGAGCAGTTAAGCAACAGCTTACGAACCATAACGCTCTCTTTCTAAAAATATTATATATGAATTCTTATTAAATTTCAATGGGAGTATGGAGAATTTTGTTATTTTATAGTATAATATATTCAAAATTAAACTTGATTCTATATAAGGAGGAAGTATAATGGATATAAGATATGCGGTAAGAGTATTTGCTTTTAAAGATAACAAGGTTGCCTGTATTAAATATAAGAATATTAACAAAGATTATTTTGATATACCTGGTGGAAAGATTGAAGATGGTGAAACTGAAATACAGACTTGTATAAGAGAATTTAAAGAAGAAACCGGAATGGATATTAATGATTTAAAATGTATTGGAAATGTTGAAATTATATATCCAGGTAAAAATAAAAAATTTGTTATGAAAACATATATCGCAAATAAAGTGAATGGTAACCCATTGGATTTAGATGATAACTATGCTTATTGGTTACCTATAAATGAATTAACTAAGAATGAAAAAAGATTTGCAATAACTCATTTGTTAGATGATGATTTAATTAATTATTTTGAATCAGAGAAAATCAATATTTTATTTACTTGCGATGATAATCATAATATTACTAATATGGAAATAAAGGAGGCATAAAATGAATGCAAATTTGTGGACACAATTACTTATAGCAATAGTTCCTGCACTTATTACTGGTGTTGGAAGTTTAATAATTGCTATTAAGAAATGTAAGAATGAAATTAATACACTTGAAACTAATAATAAACACGAAATAGAAAAATTAATGAAACAACATAAAATAGATATTGAAGCATTAAATGAAAAACATAGACTTGATATAGAAACTAAAGAAAAAGAACATCAATTAAAAATTGAAGAGATAAAAGTTCAAAATGAACAAGAAATATTAAAAAGAGAGAAAGAATTATCTAATTCTGCAATGTATTCAATGATGGGAGATGCAACTAAGGATTTATTTGCAGGAATATTTAACTCACCTGAATTTAAAGAAGAAATGAGTAAAAAAATTAAAGAAGGATTTAATAAGAAATAATTATTATGGAGGTACAAAATGGGATTTAATGAAAAGGAAAATTCCTTAGAATATTGGGATAATATACATAGTAAATATGAACGAAATGAAATAAAATTAGACAACTGGTTGGATAAGTTTGAAACTATAATAGATAGTTGCTCAACTCCTATTTTGGATTTAGGGTGCGGAAGTGGTAATGATACTTTGTATTTAATTAACAAAAATAAACAAGTTATATCTTGTGATCAATCTAGCAATGCAATTAATAATATTAAAAAAAACTTTCCAGAAGTGTATGATACTAAGTGTTTTAATATGCTTGATGGAATGCCATTTGATAATAATTCGTTTGAACTAATAATTGCTGATTTATGTTTGCATTATTTTAAAGAAAAAGATACATTTGAATTATTAAATGAAATAAGACGCATTCTTACTGTTGGAGGACGCTTAATTTTTCGAGTTAATTCAGTAAATGATGTAAATCACGGTGCTGGTCAAGGTAATGAAATAGAACATCATTTATATGAAACATCGGATAAAAGATTAAAAAGATTTTTTGATGAAAAAGACATCAAGTTTTTCTTTAAAGATTTTGATATCGAATATTTAAATGAAGAAATAATGACAAGATATAAATTAGAAAAAAGATTATATAGAGTTTGTGTTAGAAAAAAGTAAAGGGTATGGGAATTCCCATAGTAGAATTTATGCGGGAGTATAAATTCAGTGCTGGCTAGACATAGATTTTATTCCCATATTCAAAAAAACAAAAAAGAGGATTAAATTATTCTGATAATTTTTTCCTCTTTTTTGAAGATTATTTATATAAAAACATATTCATTTAGGACAATTTCTTCTGCTATATTTTTATAGTTGTTCATTAATTTTGTCCATACCAATGGATTTAATTCTTTGCTTTTTTCAGACAGTCTTTCATCATTCTTAATATAATTTTCCATTAGTTCTTTATAATAATTCTCACAAGAATCACTGACTAAAAGAAGGTGATGAGTTAATTTATTTGTCATCAATAATGTCTCATAAAGTGCTTGCTTGTTTTGTGCAATAAAGTGTAATCTTAATATTCCATATCTTCCAAGTCTTCCATAATTTTCGTCTTTTTCTAAATATAAATCTGGTAATAAATAATCTCCTTTTCTTGTATAAGTAACTTTCATTTTTTATCTTTCCTTTCTTCTTTAAATAGTATTAATTAATTCATTTTTTGGCACTAATATTAAAATATCTTTAATAACATTTTTCTCAGTATATGGACAACTGACAATGCCATCTATATATAAATGTTCTTGTGATTTAATAATAAATTCTTCTAAAAATTTATCAGAATATTCTTTGTTTTTCATCTTCATAATTGATAAAATATCATAATTCAATTCCATATTTTTTAACTCAATTTCATCAATTTCTTTATGAAATTTAATTCCAATATTATTGTCATTCATAATATTATTAAGATATTTTAAGTATTCTTTACTGCTTTTAGTTATAAATTCATCTGTGAATTTTATATCTTTAATATCAATATTGTAGTTTTTATCACGTTTAATTTCTATCATAGATATAAGTCTATGAATCATATCTCTTTTAGCTTCTCTTGATAACAAATCATAAAGAAAAGCAAATCCAATATTTTTAATATTAGTAAAAAATAAAGTGTTATTTTTCTCAGCACAATCTAATTTTTTAACAAGTTCTATTGTATATTCTTTAGAATTATTATCTGGATCAAGTCTTACTTTCTTTTGATTTAGTTTATCAATTTCCTTTTTGATAACATCATTTTTATGATTGATTGTTTCGACATCTAAATTAGAACTTAAATATAAATCTACTAATCTTTTTTCCTGCAATTTTAATTTTTCGATTGCTTTTTCTATATCTTTTACATCATCACTTTTAGTAGAATTACAAGTTATAATTTCATTATCCATAGAAAGCATAAATAGTGTTAATTCTTCTAATACTTGTTTTAATTTTGTTTCTATTTTTTCAGTATTATAATGAAGTCCAAATCCCCTACAATTATGATTTTTACATCTTAAATGGTAATAAACTTTTTGCTTTCCGTTAGGATATTTAAAAGATTCTGATGATGACATTATCTCGCCACAAATAGGGCATTTTACTAAACCAGAAAACAAATGAATATATTCTCCATAGTTAGAATGTTTGTTTTTTACTAAAACATTTCTAGTAGCATTCCATGTTATTTCATCAATAATTGGTTCACAATAATTTTCAACTCTTAAAATATCTTGTGGCTTTCTTTTATATTTTCCATATTCAAAAATACCAATATAAATAGAATTAGTAAGTATTTTATAAACTCTATCCGCTTTCCATTTTCCTTGCTTTAAATAAGCATTATTATCTTTCATAATAGTAGCAATACCTCTTGTAGAATTGCCTTGTTTGCATAATTCAAATATTTCTTTTACAACTTCTGCTTCAATAGGTTCTACTTCTAAATGACCAGTTTCCTTATTTCTAATATAGCCATAAGGTGCTTTACTAGGATGAATACGCTCTAATGCCATTTCTTCCATAGCACGTTTAGTTCTTGCTCCAATCTCTTTTCTTTCTCTTTGACCAAATACTAAATTCATTCCAAAAATCATTTCACCATTAGCAGTAGATACATCATAAGGTTCGAGTATTAGTTCTATTTTTACATCATGTTCCTCACAATAATTAAGTAGCCAAAAACCGTCATAATTATTACGAGTAAGTCTATCAACTTTAATTGCAACTAATTTATCAATCTTTTTAGATTTAATATCTTTTAGTAATCTTTGCATTTCTGGTCTCATCAAATCTTTTCCAGAATGTCCAGCATCATTATAAATATCAACAATATCATATTCATTCTTTTCACAATATTCTTTAATAATTCTAAGTTGTGAATCAATAGAATAACCATTATCTCTTTGGTCGTCAGTAGATACTCTTACATAAACACCACATCTCATAGTTTTCCTCCTTTCATTAAAATTCGAGAAATATTAAAATACTTCTCATATGTTTCCTCACTCAAACACCAAATATCAGACACCAAATTGAATTTTTTTAATATTTTTCATTAAGTTTCTCAATTAGAGCGAGTTTCACGAAGTTAAATTTAATATACTTCTCATTTGTTTCCTCACAAATAAGCAAAATGTATAGTATAAAATTAAAACTTTTTCAAAAATTGTGTAATTTCTTTAAAATTATACTTTTGATTATGTTCCTTAATATAAAATGACTTATTTGATATTTCATTAACTTTGTATTCAAGTATTGTAAGAGTAGTAGGATATGTAATTTTGTATTCAGTAGGTATTATTACTTGTAGATTGGTGTGCAAGA
>URLV01000043.1 GCA_900548725.1 uncultured Mycoplasmatota bacterium | reverse complement strand
ATTATATCAAAAAGCCGCACCCTAGTGGTGCGGTTCAAATTTCAATTTAGGAAATTCTAACAATAGAATTTTTTTTATGTCAAAAAAAAGAATTAATATTTTTCAATAATTCTTTTAATTTCATTTCTTAAATCATCAATTAATATATAATCACTAAAACCATCTTTCAAGTAATGTTCCTTAATTTTATCTTTACTACTATTTAACATTACGATACAAGGTATACTAAAATTATCAATTGTTTTTAATCTCTTTAAAGTTTCATACCCACTAATTACTCTCATATCATCTTCTATAATTATATAATCATATTTTTTTCCACTTTTTATTCTATCAACAGCATCCATACCATATAATAAGTATGAAATATTAATATCATTTTCTTTATATATTTTTTTAAATACATTCGTAATATCTTTATCTTGATTAACTAATAAAACTTTTTTAGTAGTTACTGCACTTTCATAATTAAAAGTTTTTTCTTCTTTTTCTCTATATATTTTTTGATCTAATGTTAATATTACTTCAGTCCCTTTATCTAATTTACTCTTAATAAGTAAATTACCACCTAACGATTTTATTATCTTTTGACACAATTCTATATTAAATTCAGATTTTTCTAAATTAATAATATCATCTTTATTTAATTCACCTGTAACACTTAATATCTCATTTATTTTATCTATTCCTATTCCAACCCCACTATCAGAAATAGTAAATATAACTCTACATACATCATATTTTTCTATAGTATTGATATTAAATTCTATGAAACCCTTTTCTGTTTTTTTTACAGCATTCATTAAAATAGAATATAAAACCTGTTTTATCTTAATATTATCGCCATAAAGATAAGGAACCTTATTAGGAATACTACTTCTAAACTCTACATTAGAATTAACACTAGGTTCAACTCTCTTAACCAAATCATCATAAATCATTTTTAAATTATATCTATTATTCAAAAACTTGACTTTTTGTACATCTAAACTACTAACATTTAACACATTATTTACAATAAAATCCAATTGTCTAATAGAATTATTAATATATTTAACGTTCGATTTTATTACATCTTCATCTTTTTCATTTTGTATAATATCACATAATTTTCTAATATTATTTAATGGTTCTCTAACTTCACCAGTCATTTCAAATAAGAAATTAGATTTATCAATATAAGTTTGCTCAACAATTTCATTATTTCTTACCATTTCATTTATTTGTTTAACATCTGGATTTTCAATAGTAAAATACATTAAAAATGTTATAAATGCTTCACCAAATGTAAGTAACAGTAAACCAGGATTCATCTTTTGTATTACCATTATAACAGTACCTACCACTAAAAAAGCAGTTATTGGAATAAACTTTTTTTGTCTTAAAGATTTAAAATTCTTAATCATACATCCAATTACAATTAATATAAATATTGAAGATATTACGTACATTAAATTAGTACTAGGACCATATGAATAAACTAAAGTATCATCGCTATAATAATATAGAGGTAATAATACCACTCCAACTAACAATATTCCAGTAATTATAAATATATTTTTTATTAACTTATTTTTATCTATATTTTTTACAGTAATAAGTAATATATAAAGAGTAAAAATCATTAACCACATTACTAAATAAACTAAATAAGCTTTCGATGTAATTACATTAAATACACCAAATAATTCTCTATATTTCATAAAATAATAACACGGAACACCAATCATAGTACCAAATAAACTAGTTAAAATTAAATAAGAATATATCTTATTTTCTAAAGTATTAAATCTTTCTTTTTTAAAGAACACAACATTTAAAAGTGCAATAAAGAAAAAACTACACATTGTAAAAGAAATTCCTACACTCATACTATCAACTACTTTCTAAAAAAATTATAACATAAAAAGAAGAAAAGACAACTTAATTCTTTTCCTTTTTCATATTATTAACAAATTCTAAATTTTTATTTTCATCTTCCTCACCAATACTTCCAAGTTTACGTAAATCAACTTTACCCGCTAAATTATAAGGTAAACTATCTACATATCTATACCACATTGGTTGTTCTCTTTCTGGAATATACTTATTTTGTAATTCTTTTATTTCGTTATGAATTTTTTCTACTGAAACATTATTATCTTTTTTAAGTACAATAAATGCCATCGGTCTCTTACCAGTACTTTTATCGCTTACAGTTACACCAACAACAGCACATGATTCAACAACTTCATGTTTATCAATAGCATTCTCTATTGGTAATAAAGGAACTGTATGTCCATCAGGTCTCATAATAACATTTTTAATTCTATCAACAAAGAATATAACACCATCTTCATCCATATAAACTAAATCCCCAGTTTTTGCCCATTTTATTCCTTTTGAATCTACGTAAAAGAATTTTTCGCTTTCTTCTTTATTATTTAAATAACCTTTCATCATTGTAGGTCCAGTAACATAAAGCTCACCGATTTTTTTATCTCTACCATAAGTTAAATGTTCATTCGTATCAGGATCAATTATCATAATATTGTTACCAACATGTGGAATACCAACACTTCCAACTTTATTTACTTCATCATTTACAGTTGTTATAAATCCTCCACCAAATTCACTCATACCAAGTCCTTTTTTTAGTTTATTAGCATTATGTTTAGTTAAATATTCATTAACTCTATATTCTCTGTTAGGGCTCATCTTGTCTCCACCAGATATTGCATTTTTTAAGAAAGTTATATCTTCACCATTAAAAGTTTTGCTTTCTGATAAAATTTCAAAGAATCTAGGAACTCCCATTACATGTGTAGGTTTATATTTTTTTAACATATTTGCAAACTTAGAAGGTTTATAATTAGCAATTAACTCTATTGTTACACCACTTGATAAAGCATTGTGCATTCCACTACTAGAACCATATGCTGAGAAAAATGGAACATTTCCCATAAATATTTCTCCAACACGTGGTAATATACCAGAATATTTAAGTTGCATATTTTGACCATTATAAGTTTCGTTTCTCAACTCAGCTCCTTTAGGTTTACCAGTTGTACCACTAGTATACACAACTGTTGCAACTTCATCAGAAGTATATGGATTATCACTAAATTGTAAAATACTTTCCCCTATTTTAATAAAATCTTTATAATCTAAATATTTTCCACTAGTTTTAACTTTTTTATGAGTTAAATTATAAACATTTTTTACTTTTCTAGAAGTAACAGAATTCATAGGACTAACAGATATTACATGTTTTAATTCTTCTCTATCGATTAATTTATCAATATTTTTTTTACATAAATCAACCATAATAAGTACTTTACTATGACTTTCATCTAAATAATCTTTTATTCTACTTGCTGGAGTTCTTGGCTCAATTAAACATGCTACAGCACCTATTTTATTAACTGCATAAAACAAATATACAAATTCTGGAATATTAGGCATTGAAAAAGTAACATGATCTCCTTTTCTAACTCCTAGTGCGTATAAACTTTTTGCAGCCTTTTCAATTTCATTAAATAATTCAAAATATTTAATTTCTCTACCTAAATATTTAAGAGCAACTTCTAAATAGTTATTTTCATTTAACACTTTTAAATTTTGATACAAAGTATATTCTAATGGTTTATCTTTTTTAGAATCACTAGGATAATATTTACACCAAGGCATATCAATTTCAGGTAAACCAGTTTTTCTAATTTTTACTCTTTCAATTTCCTTATCTAAATAATCAATAATATTTAATTTACTATCAACAATATAACCTATATAATTAGTTTTAATATATTTTTTATTTACTTTAATTTCTATACTACCACAATCTATTTTTCTTCCAGTAATTACATCACATATTTTAACATCATCTAAACCTATTAAATTTATATTACCATCTTTACCAATACCAATAAACCTATTCCTAAAACCATAATACCTATTATAACAACTACCATATTTTTCTAATATTTTAGATAATTCATATTCATTTATCATATCAAACTTAGAATATATATTTTTATAATTACCATTTAAATCATTTAATAAATATTTATCTCTAGTAATTAACACATTACCTTCACTAAAAGAAATATTCTTTTTATTTATAATCAAATAATTAATTATAATAAAATCCATAAACTTTACACAAATATTTTTCTCTTTAATATTTAATTTTTGATTATACTCATCTATACTTTCAATAATATCACTATCATTTATATTAAGTTCTACATTATTAGAATAATATTTAATATTAAAATTATCAAAATATAATATCTCTTTATTATAATATTTAGATATATCATAAAACTTATCCCAATTAATAACTATGTCATCATCACTATCTAAATTATCATATACTATAATTCTTTTATAATTATCAATTTCTATACCATCTATATTAAAAATAAACAAATAATCTGCTTTATCGATTATATTATTTTTATTTAATACATCATCATCTATTATAGTAACACTTAAACCTAATTTAGAAAATGAATATAATAATTCTAAATATTTAATACTATTATTAGATTGAATAACAATATTATTTTTATTACTTATACCTAATTCTAATATACTTCTACTTATTTTATCTATCCCTTTAATAAAATCTATTGAATTAATTTTATCTATTTTAAAACTTTCTCCATTATTTTTTAAGATTTTTTTTAATTCATAATATATTGTATTTCTCATAATTATCCCCCTCATAAAATAGTCTTATAATATATTTTTCTTTAAAAAATATATATTTTACTGTCTAAAAGTACTATTTTTACGTCTAAAATACTCTACATTTTAATAATAACATATTTTTTAGCTAGAAAAAATAAAAAAGATAACATTTTCTATTATCTAGTTATAATTTTTAAAAAATTTATGTTTGACAACAACAATATATGATGATAAAATTCTAATTAAGTAGAACATTTATTTATTAAATGTCCTACCCTTATGTGTAGCGACATTTGTACTTTATAGTACTATGTCTTTTTTATTTACCAAAACCCCCATATAA
>URLV01000042.1 GCA_900548725.1 uncultured Mycoplasmatota bacterium | reverse complement strand
TGAACTAGTCAAGAAAAAGTAGACAGTTTAAAAAGACACTTAAAACCCTGATTCGATTTTATATTGGATTGGGGTTTTATAATTTAATGCGTAACTAGGTCTTTCATAATTATAATAATCAATGTATAATTTTATTAGATTTGGAACATCATTAGAATGTTTTAAATCAAAATCAATAAACAATTCTTCTTTAATCCATCCGTTTAGTGATTCATTAACGGGATTGTCTGTAGGAGTTCCAGCTCTAGACATGGATCTTTGAATATTAAATTCATTTAGAAGATTGTTATAACTAGTGGAAGAATAAACTGCACCTTGATCTGTATGTAAGATTATAGGTTCTTTGATTTGTTCTTCTTTTATTTTACTTAAAACTTGATTTAAACCGTCATAATATGATTTAGTATCACCTTTACGAGAAACTAGTCCATACCCAACTATTTCTTTGTTCCAAGCGTCAAAATACAAAGTAAGCTCATAATAAACACCTTTAACTTTAAAAGCAGTCATATCGGATACAATTACTTCATATGGTCTACTTAAATATTTCCATCCATTCCATACAAGATTATTAAATTTTTCATGTTCTTCATCAGGTTTCTTCCATTGATAATGTTTTCCTTGAGATTTAATATTTTCATATTTACAACATAAATGAACATGATTATTAGACCAAACTACACCATATTTATTTCTAGCATAGGCATTTATCCATCTATAACCATGAGACGGATGTTTTTTATGAATCTCTTTTATTAAATCTATATCTGATTGTCTTGATATCATTTTAGTTGTTGGATGTTCTTGCCTATATTTCCATTTATAATAACCAGATCTACTTACAGACATATATTCACATAATAATTTTATAGAATATATGTCTTTATATTCATTTATTATTTTATATTCTTGTTGAATGTAGTAATGAATTCCTTTTCTTGACCAACTCCTTTCACGTTGTAACCTTTTTTTAATCGAGCTATCTCAATATCTTTCTTCATCAATTCTATTTCTAATTCTTCTTCTCTTGATTTTGGTTTTCTTAAATATAATCCCATATTTTTATGGTGTTTAGATGCTTTACCAGTATTTGATATTAATCCATCTAATCCTTTTTCTTCATAATCTTTTACCCAATAATAAATTCTTCTTCTAGAAACATTAAATTCGTCTGCCAATTTTGTAGTTGATTCGCCATTTAAATATAGCTTTACAATTATTTCTTTTTCTTCTGGTGACTTCATATTATTCTTACTCATAAAAAATCCTCCTTTTTTATTTATGATAACAAAAAATGTAGACTGTGTCTTTTTTAGACTGTCTACATTTATTTTATCACTTCAGTATTGTGTCTACTTTTATCTTACAACTTCATAAGTAATTAGTTGTCTTTTTTTATGTTAGAATTTTTATAAGAAATGGAGGTATAAAAAATAAAAAAATTGAAACAATATTAGGATTAGAAAAATATAAAATTTTAAATATTGAAGAAAAAATGATAATGATAAGACAATTAAAATAATAGAAGTAGAAAGTAAAATCAAAAAGCACAAGTGTCCTTGTTGTGATGAATATAAAAGTAGTATACATGATAAATTGAAACCAATAAGTTTAAAATACTTAAAATTATTTGAAC
Organism: uncultured Mycoplasmatota bacterium; assembly: GCA_900548725.1. GTDB lineage: Bacteria > Bacillota_I > Bacilli_A > RF39 > UBA660 > UMGS1124. Next base: position 3,891 of record URLV01000042.1, on the reverse strand, counting down.
AAGATACTAAAATAATTATAAAGAAAAGGAGATTTATTTGTCATAAATGTAAAAAGAAATTTACTGAGAGTGTAGATTTAAATGATAGAGGAAAAAATATTTCAAATAAATTAGAACAAAAAGTGCTAAAAGAATTAATGGATTGCAAAAGAAAATGGAATTAATTCAGAAAATGTTAGAAAAATATTAAAAAGGGCAATGATAAATTATCCTAAACAAATAAAAAGCTTACCAAGAGTAATTTCTTTTGATGAGTTTAAGGCAGATACTCAATATAGAAAGTACCCATTCGTATTAAACGATCCAATACATAAAAAATGTTTAGATATATTGCCTGAACAAAAAAAGAGTACCTGATAAAATATTTTACATATTGTAATAACAGGCACTCTGTAGAATTCGTCATATCAGATATGTACGAACCATATCTACTAGTACAAAAAATTATGTTTCCCAAAGCAAAGTATGTAGTAGATAGATTTCATTATACACGATATATAATGGAAGCACTAGATAAAGTTAGAATAAGATTACAAAAAGAGTATGGATACAATAGTAAAGAATATAGAATGTTAAAAAATAAAAAGAATGTTAGTTTATTAAGAAAATATAATAATAATATAAATTGGTGGACATATACAAAAAGATATAAAAATAATCATATGATAGAAATGTTAAAACATGATTTAAGAGAAGAATTATTATCAATTAGTGGAGAATTACATCAGGCATATATATTAAAAGAATTGTTCTTTGATGCAGTAAAATATATAAAATATATAGACGCTGAAAAAGAAATAAAAGAATGATTAAATACATGTAATGAAAGTGGAATAGAAGAATTTAAAGAAACATCTAAAACAATAGAAAATTGGTTACTATATATAGTGAATTTATTTATAGATGAGAGGTTTTCAAATGGATTCACTGAGGGATTAAATAATAAAATAAAAGTAATAAAAAGAATAGGATATGGATATAGAAATTTTGAATTTTTTAGAATGAGAATAATGTACATTTTGAAAATTTATTCATAAGAAAACCTCTAGAAAAATCTAGGGGTTTATCTACACTCTGAAAAAGTAGAAGAATCTACTTTTTGTTATACACAGTCTACGTAAGTATCGCTTAAACACTTAACTGCACAGCAGCATGATAAGTCCATTGTAAAGAAACTATTTGTTGCAATGTACGGAATTGAATTACAGCAACTTTCTTGCGTATTTGGAGCAAGTACTCTAAAAGTACAGCAGTTACCGTCTAATTTTTCAACTCTGAAAACATTAGAACAGTCTGTACAACAAGCACTTACTTGTGTATTAGAACATACGTTAGTACTATCTTTCTCTATAGGCATACTCCATGGAGTACCATTACCACAACAAGTATAAAGCATTACTGGACGAGTATTGCATACTAGACAGCTAGGTCCTCCTCCAAGCATTGGTCTATCACAAGAATCTAAACAACTTTCTGGGCATGCATTTTGTTGTAGAACAAGTATAACTTTTAATATCTCTCCGATGCAATTTGTATTTTTTTCATTACACATGTATAATTCACCCTTTCATTTATACTCAATATATTTTATGTAACTTTTGTAAATTAGTGATTTTATTTTTATAAGTTTTATAGTATAATTAAAGTAGATGAGGTGATAATATGGCATGGCAATACATTTTAATTGCATTTGTACTTTTAATAATATCTTTAATTATAGTAAAACTAAATAAGAAAAATTTTAATTTAGAAATAAACAAATTAGTTCAATACTTAGGTGGTAAAGATAATATATTAGATACAGAAGTGAATATGTCTAGATTAAAAGTTACACTAAAAGATGTTAGTATAGTTGATAAAAATGCAATAGAAAAATTAGGAGCAAAAGGAATAGTTGAGGTAGATAATCAATTAAAAATAATATTTGGACCTGATGCAGTAAAGTTAAAAAAATATATTAGTGATATGAAACATAAAGGATAAAAAGTAATGGTGATAATATGAAAAATATAGAATTAACAAAGAATCAAGTTAAAAATAAAAATGTAGTATTGTTAATTACAAGTACATTAACTTTACTATTAGGATTATCATTCTTTTTTGATAAATATATTGCTTTTTTAGATGGATGTCAGATATTTTATGTGGTAATGTTATTATATTTTGGAATAGAATTTGCAAATTATTTACTTACTAAAAAATATACTGGAATGCATCATTTATATATATCATTAGCATGTATAATAGCAAGTTTTAGTGGGTTAAAATATATGAATGAACCATCTAATTATGTTATAGGCATCACATTAATAGGTTGGTTAATTATAATGCTTATAATAAAATTAATAAAAATAGAAGAATTAAGAAGTAAAGTTAACTTTAGTATATTTTTTAATATATTTTCAATGAGTTTATTTATATTATTAGGATTCCTAGTAGTAACTAATATATTAGTTGGTATAAGTAATGAATGTTTAATATTAGGTTTCTTCTTTACTGCAAATGGAGTATTGAATTTGGTTGAAGTTATAGGGGATGTTAAATTTTCAAAATGAATAAGTTGGATTTTATAGAAAAATATAAAATGTATGAGATTTCAGATAAAGAAAATTTTATTATAGACATTATTTATAATACAAATAATAATTTTTTAAATAAAAAAATATATGAGAAACCAATTTGTATGTTAAGATACAAAACTTTTTTAAAATTAAATAATGCAAATAAAATATTAAATAAAATGGGATATAAATTAAAAATTTGGGATTCTTTTAGACCTTTAAAATATCAAGAAATTATGTGGGAAAAATTTCCTAATGAACTTTTTGTAGTAAATCCAAAAAAAGGCAAATGTAATCATTGTAAAGGAAGTGCCGTGGATGTAACTTTGTGTACACTTGATGGAGAAGAAGTAAAAATGCCAACAGAGTTTGATCATTTTGGAATAGAAAGTTTTAGAAACAATTATGATAAATTAGATGAAGAAACAAAATATAACGTTTTATTACTTGAAAATACAATGAAACAGTGTGGTTTTAAACCTTTTCCTTCAGAATGGTGGCATTTTGATGATGAAGATGAGTATGAATTAATAAAAGAAGTGTTTGATTAGTTGCATAAAATTAAAAATAGTGATATTATATTGTTCGTAAATCAGTGATAAAAGACATGATTAATATAAATGATTTTAAAGAGAGTTCATGATTGGTGGAAATGAATAAATTATTATATTAATTACTACTTTTTAGAGACTTTAATAAAGTCCGGTTAAGAACCGTTATTTAAATTAAGTATAATTAGGATGGTACCGTGCTAATGCACTCCTTTGGTAGCCATCTTTTTTTGGAGGTAAATATGAATAAAGAAGAATATGATAATTTGTTAAAAAAGAAGAAAGAATTAAGAGATGAATTATTTAATTTAAGGTTAGATTATGAATTTAATAAAAAGAATGATTCGAAGCAAAAAGAAATATTAAAAAAAATTAATGTACTAAAAAAAACATATGCTCGAACCACTGTATTAATTGTTGAATATGAAATAAGAAATAATATAGAAAAAGAAAGTAGGAAAAAAGATGATAAATATAAAAGAAAATGAAAAATTAAATGTAATGAATCATTCTTGTGCACATTTAATGGCACAAGCAGTGAAACACTTATATCCAAATGCAAAATTTTGGGTTGGACCAGTTATAAATGAAGGCTTTTATTATGATATAGATTTAGGTGATGATGTAATTAAAACAGAAGATTTACCTATCATAGAACGTGAAATGAAAAAAATAAGTAAAGATGGAAAAAGAATTGTAAGACATGAAATAAGTAAAGATGAAGCTTTAGAAATGTTTAAAGATGATCCATATAAAATTGATTTAATTAATAATATGGA
>URLV01000041.1 GCA_900548725.1 uncultured Mycoplasmatota bacterium | reverse complement strand
TTATATGGGGGTTTTGGTAAATAAAAAAGACATAGTACTATAAAGTACAAATGTCACAACCAATAAGGTAGTACATTTAATAAATAAATGTTCTACTTATTTAGAATTTTAGCATTATATGTTGTAGTTGTCAAATATAAATTTTTAGAAATATTTATAAAAAATTAGTTTTGTATTTATAATTCGACAAAATATTTGTAATGTATAATGTATTATATATAACCAGAACTTTCAGTTTAATGCTTGCCCTTAACTATGAAGTAAAGGGGATGTGATTTTATGAGAACACTTTCATTTGAAAGATTACTCTTATTAATTATGTTAATTGTAATGTCAATTATGCTCATCAGGGGGTAATTTGGTTTTAATAATTCGAGCATTGGTAATTATATAAGTCTTAAAAAAAAGACTCGTATTTTATTACGAGTGCTTACAAACAATAGGTAGGCATTCAAAACTGAACGTTCTACTTACTTAGAATTCTAACATTATATGTTGTTGGTGTCAAATAAATTTTCTACAATAATTTTTAATCCACGATATGAAGTGTGGATTTTTTAATATTTAATAATGTTTTTAAATATGATATTATTAAGAAGGTGATTGATGTGATAAATATAAAAACAGATTCAAGAAAAGTTAAAGAAGGAGATACTTTTGTTGCTATAAAAGGTTATACAGTTGATGGACACGATTATATAGAACAAGCAATAAAAAATGGTGCTACTAAAATAATTTGTGAACATGGTAGTTATCCTGTAGAAACTATAGTGGTAAAAGATAGTGAAAAGTATCTTAACGAATATTTAGTTAAAGAATATAGTAATATTTTTGAAAATACAAAATTTATTGGTATTACTGGTACTAATGGTAAAACTACTACTGCATATTTGACTAGTCAAATACTTTCAGAATTGGGTATAAATAATGCTTATATAGGTACAATTGGATATTATATAAATAGTAAATTTATAAAAGAGTTGCCTAATACTACTCCTGATATATTAGAATTATATAATTTAATACTTGAAAGTATTGAAAACAAAGTAGATGTAATTGTTATGGAAGTAAGTAGTCATGCATTATCATTTGGAAGAATTAATGGTATTAAATTTGATGTATGTGCGTTTACTAATCTTACTGAAGATCATTTAGATTATCATAAAACTATGGAAAATTATTTGAAAGCTAAGAAATTAATATTAAATTATATAAAAGAAGATGGAGTTATGATTTCTAACATAGATGATCCATATGGTATAGAATTTAAATATAATAATTTTAAAACTTTAGGGTTTAATAATAGTGATTATCAGATATTAGATTATAGTTATACTAATTTAACTACTAAAATACATTTTAAGTATGATAAAGAATATTATGTTGAAACAAATTTATTAAATAAATTTAATATATATAATTATATTACTGCACTTTGTTTGGTTAATAATTTGGGTATTGGTATAGAAGATATTATTAGAGTTACCAAAAACATTTATGCACCTAATGGTAGAAATGAAATTATAAGTATTAAAGAAGGTAAGGCTATAATAGATTATGCACATACTCCAGACGCAGTTGAAAAAATTATAACTTCTAATTTAGAAAATAAAATTGGTAAAGTTATAACTATTGTTGGTTGTGGGGGAGATAGAGATCCTAAAAAAAGACCTATTATGGGAAATATTGCTACTAAGTTAAGTGATTTTGTTATATTTACTAATGATAATCCACGTACTGAAGATGAAAAAAATATTATGAATGATATATTAAGTGGTGTAGATAAAGATAATTATATTGTTATATATGATAGAAGAGAAGCTATAAAAAAAGGTGTTAGTATGATAGAAAAAAATGATACACTATTGATATTGGGTAAAGGACATGAAGATTATCAAATTATAGGGCATGAAAAACATCACTTAAGTGATAAGGAAGAAGTTTTAAAATATATAAATTAGTAAGAGTTATTAACATTATTTTACATTTTTGTGTAAATAATGTTTTTTTTTATTGATTTTTTTAAATAAATGTTGTATTTTAAGAAAACTTATTGTATTATTTAGGTAGTAGTGGTACATAGTGGAAGAAAGTGGGGGATTTTATGTTGATGGGTGAGTATCATCATTCTATTGATGAAAAAAACAGAATTATTATTCCTAGCAAATTCAGAAATGAATTAGGTGATAGTTTTGTTATTACTCGTGGACTTGAAAAATGCTTATTTGTTTATTCTATGAATGAATGGAATAATATAGTAGCAAAATTAAAAGCACTCCCATTTACAAGAAAAGACTCACGTAATTTCACCAGATTCTTCATGTCTGGTGCTACTCTATGCACGTTAGACAAATCAGGTAGAGCGTGCATTACCTCCCCACTCGTTCATTACGCCGATTTAACTAAAGATTGCGTTATAATCGGCGCAAATGATCGATTAGAAATATGGGATAATGAGGCATGGAATAATTTTTTTGAAAGTAATGAAGATAATTTTGCAGAAATAGCAGAAAATTTATTTGGGGGAGAATAATATGCATTATAGTGTAATGAGACAAGAAGTGATAGAAAATTTAAAAATAAAAAAAGATGGTATTTATGTTGATGGAACAATTGGACTTGCGGGGCACAGTAGTTTAATATTAAAAAATATACCAGAAGGTCATTTATATGGATTTGATCAAGATGATTTTGCTATAGAAAAGTCAGATGAACTTTTAAAAATTATTGGTAATAATTATACATTAATTCATGATAACTTTTGTAATATGAAAGAAAGGTTAGAAGAGATTGGTGTAGAAAAAGTTGATGGTATACTTTTAGATTTAGGAGTTTCTAGTCCACAAATAGATGATGGTAGTCGTGGTTTCTCATTTATGAAAGATGCTACACTTGATATGAGAATGGATAAAAGAAATGAATTAACTGCAAAGAAAATTGTAAATGAATATGATTATGATAAATTACTTGATGTTTTTTATACTTATGGTGAAGAAAGATTTTCTAAAATAATTGCAAGAAAAATAGTCAATTATAGAAAAGATAAAGAAATTAATAGTACATTAGAATTAGTTGATATAATAAAATCTAGTGTACCAGTAAAATATTTTATAGATAATCATCCAGAAAGACAAATATTTCAAGCTTTAAGAATTGAAGTAAATAGTGAACTTAAAGTATTAGAAAGTGTTTTACCTGATGCTATTAATTTATTAAATAAAGGTGGAAGATTATGTGTAATAACATTTCATTCTTTAGAAGATAGAATTGTTAAAAAAATATTTAAAAAATATAGTGAAGTAGATGAAAAAGTTAAAGGACTTCCTTATATTCCAGATGAATATAAACCTTTAATAAGTATTGTTAATAATAAACCATTAATTGCAAAAGAAAATGAGATAGAAGAAAATAGTAGAAGTAAAAGTGCTAAATTAAGAATTATAGAAAGGATATAGTATGAAAAGAAAAACTAAGAGAATCAGATTTTTAAAGGGTGAAAAGTTTTTGATGACTTTAATTATTATTGTTGGTTGTGTATCTCCTATAATTACTGTATCCAGTAAATCTATGTTGTCTAGAAGTAATATAGAATTAGAAAGGGTAAAGAAAAAGGTTGAGAAGCAAGAGAATATTAATGAAAGTTTAGAGATGCAAGTTAATGAACTTGCAAGTTTATCTAGTATTCAAGATATTGCTAAAGAATATGGGTTGTCATATAATAATGACAATATAATTGTAATTAAATAAAGAAGGTGAATTATGAACAATGCAGTTAAAATTAATAAATTTCTTATTATTGGCATTGTTCTTTTATTTGGGCTAGTAATAGGAAAATTAATATATGTTTCTATAAGTACTAACATTGATAATATAAATATAAAAGATTTTGCGTTATCACGTACAACTGGTAGTAAAACTTTATATGCTTCTAGAGGTAGTATATATGATGTTTCTGGAGAAATACTTGCAGAAAATGTTAACTCTTATACAGTTATTGCTTATTTGGATTCTAAACGTACTACTAATTTAAAGAAACCTTTACATGTTGTTGATATAGAATCTACGGTAAATGCATTAGCGCCTCTTATAGGTATGGATGCTGATAGAATGAGAACTTTACTTTCTAAAGATGCATATCAGGTTGAATTAGGACCTGAAGGTAGAGGAATAAGTGAATTATTGAAGGAAAAGATAGAAAAGTTAAATTTACCTGGAATTGATTTTATAAAAGAAAGTAAAAGATATTATCCTTATGGTACGTTTGCTTCATACATTATTGGTTATGCTAAGAAAAATGATAATGGTGAGATTGTTGGAGAAATGGGAATAGAATCTTATTTTGATCAAGAGTTAAGTGGTGAAAATGGATATTATAAATATCAAAAAGATGCTTATGGTTATAAGATTGCTAATACTCCTGTACAAGAAAAGAAAGCTAAAAATGGATATAATATAGAATTGACAATAGATAGCAATGTACAAATGTATTTAGAAAACGCTATTAATGATTTAATACAAAATTATAGTACTGATTGGGTTATTGCAACTATTGCTGATGCTAAAACTGGAGCTATAGTTGGTAGTGCATCTAGTCCTACATTTGATCCTAATAAGTTAAATATAACTAATTATAATAATCCGTTAGTTAGTTATACTTATGAACCTGGAAGTACAATGAAAATATTTTCTTTTGCTACTAGTATAGAAAAAGGACAATATAAAGGTGATGAACTTTATGATTCTGGTAAAATTAATGTTGATGAATATGAGATAAAAGATTGGAACGATAAAGGTTGGGGCAGAATAACATATGATGTAGGATTTACTTATTCATCAAACGTTGCTGCGACATTACTTGCTCAAAAATTAGGAAAAGAAACTTTATTAGATTATTATACTGATTTAGGTTTTGGTCAAAAAACAGGAATTGAGTTACTTGGAGAAATGAAAGGTAAAGTAAATTTCATGTATGCTAGTGAACTTGCTTCTGCTAGTTATGGTCAAGGTATAACGGTTACTCCAATTCAAATGATACAAGCTTTAACAACAATAACCAATGGAGGTACCTTATTAAAACCTTATGTTGTTAATAAAATTATAGATCAAAATGGTAAAATAATTGAAGAAGGTAAAAGAGAAGAAATAAAGAAAATATATAGTGAAGATACTATAAATAAAATAATTGATTTAATGGATAAAACTGTTAACGGTGATGATAATCTTGCTACTGGTAAAGCATATCAAACAGATCAAGTTAGATTAATAGGAAAAACTGGTACAGCTCAATACATATCTGAAACAGGTGGATATACAAGTGGTACAAAAAATATAAGAAGTTTTGCTGGAATGTTTCCAAAAGATGATCCACAGTATATAATTTACGTTGCTATAAAAGACTTAGAAGGTACAAGTAGTGCAATTGGTGGAATGACTAAAAGTATAGTAGAATCAATTGCTAAATATAAAAATTTAAGTGATAGAGAAAGCAATAAAGATGAGAGTAAATACGTTGTTTTGGATAATTATTTAAATAAAAATAAAAATGATGTAATACCATTATTAGAAAGTAAAGGATTAAAACCTATTGTAGTTGGAGATGGTGATGTTGTTGTTAATCAATATCCTATTAAAAATAAAAATATTATTATTGGTAGTAAAGTATATTTAAAAACTAATAGTGATAATAAAAATATGATAGATATTACTGGCTGGAATAAAACTGAAGTAATTAATTTAATGAATTTTATGGAAGTGGATTATGAAATAAATGGTGTAGGTAAAGTAGTTAGTTTTAATATACCTGTTGGTAATGCTATAAGTGAAAAAGTTATTATAAATATGGAAGGATAGGTGAAATATGAAAAAGAAAGGAAAAAGAAGTAATGTAAAAGATAAGTTAAGTAAAGTTTTAAAGTCTTATAAAACTATAATTTATATATCATTTATTATTAATATTATATTATTGTTTTTTACGTATTATATTTTAACTAATAATAAATTATATACTTTTAGTGGTAGTGATGAATACATTGAAGTAAAAGATGGTATGATGGCTTTAAATAATGATATTAATGTTATTAATAATAATAATGTTAAATATGTTAGCAATAATGATTATGATATTAAAAGCTATAAGATAGGTTATTATGTTATGGATGATACTAAGTTAATAGAGATAGTATCTAATTCTTTAGAACTTGATACTGAGATGAAATTAAGTGATATTATTAATAATTTGGCTACTTATAATGTAAGTGAGAAAAATAGTGTTAATTCAATATTTACTAGTAAAGTAAAGAAATTGTTAAATGATAATCTATATTTGGTTATAGAGGCAAAGACTAGTAGTGGTGAAAGTATATTAAGTAAAGTAAAGTTAAATGTTACTAAAATCACTAAGTATTAGATGTAAAACATATGTAAAAAAAATGCATGTGTTTTTTGTTTATTAAAAAAAAATAAAAAAATGTAAATTTTAAATTGACAACACATTTTTTGTTTGATATGATTTTATTATAGAAGGAAGGATGAAAAAAAGATGAACACAAAACAAAAGTTGACATTAGGAATTGCAGCTATATTTATGGTAACTTTAACAATAGTAGGAGTTACTTATGCGTACTTTGTTACTAGAGTAAGTGGAGAAACTACTGAGTCAGTTAAAATTAATACTGCTAGCGTAGGTTCTGTAGAATATCAAGCAGGAAATGGTACTGAAGATGCTATTTCTTTATCAAAAGTTTTACCTGGTACATTTACTTATAAAACATTTAAAGTAGTTAATACTACAAAAGATGCAAATGGTACTCCATCTAATTATAATTTAGTATTAGAAGCTACTCCTGGAGCTATTAATTATGTTCATAGTACTAAGACTGATGATTTAAAAACTACTTGTTATGTAAGTACAGCTAGTCAAGCTACTACTGAATGTTTTGATGGAACAGCATATAATAATATTTATATTACTTTGTATAAAATTACTAAAGGTCAATTTGAAGCTGCTGCATTAGCAAATAGAGCTGATACTGATACTACTGCAATAGCTGATGAAGCAACTGCACTAGGAACTGATATAAAAGTAGCAACTAAAAACGTTTTAACCACAGCAACTGTTAATACTGCTAAAACAACTGATACTTTGTTATCAAATGTTAGTATTGCTTCAAATGCTGCTGGTGATGTAACTGATTATTATGCATTAAAAGTAGAATATAGAAGTGTTGATGCAAATCAAAATATTGAAAATGAAGCTGCTTTAACTTTAAAAGTTACAATAAGCTAATAAAATCAAATGAAAATTTGATTTTTTTTATTGTAATTTCAACCGCACCACTTAATTTAATTTTATCAGATAATA
>URLV01000040.1 GCA_900548725.1 uncultured Mycoplasmatota bacterium | reverse complement strand
AAAAGGAATAACAAACTATGCATCAGATACATTAGCAGGAACAATAATAAATAATGCAATTGCAAATAAAAATGGAACTGAGTTAGTTGGGAAATATAATTTGAATATTACTAAAGAAAAAGATTTTAAATACGTGATTTCTGAAGAACAAACACCAGACGATGTAGCTGAAGTTACTCCAAATGCTAACGCTGTATACACTTATAGTTCGACTTATGAAGTTGATGAAGGTGGATACATAATATTGACAAATGCAAAAACAGGTAAATTTTCAGAAATATATCAAGATTTAGTAGGAAAATATATTATATGTGAAGACGGAGATGATTCAAGTTCAGACTGCAAAAATGAATTATCATCAAAAATAAACTGGATTGAAAAAGTAACAGAGACTACAGAAACAACCTTAAAAGCAAATGTTTTTGTTGGAAAAGCAACTATCAAAAATAAATTAAATGTTATAAGTGATAATGATGGAATAAGTTACTTTTATAGAGGAAATGTAAAAGATAATTATATAAATTTTGACGATAAATGTTGGAGAATCATACGTATTGAAGGAGATGGAAGTATCAAAATGATACTAGATGATAACGCAAATACGTGTGAAAGCTCTTCTTATAATCCTAAAAATGGATTCATTGTTCCAAGTGAAAATACATCTAAAATTGGTAGCAATATAGTCTCTGATAACTATAATAGCAAACTATTAGATGGTGAAATTTATTCCGAACCAGAAACATATACAGAAATATCAGTTAAACCTTTTTTGAATAAATACTTAAATGGAGGAACATATACATATAGAATAGTAGGGGCAAGAACAAATTCAATAGAATTTAATGGTTTATCATCAGAAAGCATATCAAAATTAAAAGAAGACACATATTATTTAAACGATTTTGATAAAAAAACAATTATTAATAATGATGCTGAAAAATTTAGATATGAAACAGAAACTAGAGTATGGAATTATTATAATAATTTATTATCTTATGGTAGTACATATAGTAAATATAGTAGTAAAGTTGGGTTAATTAGTATGGAAGAAGCAATGTTATCTGGTTATGATTTTTATAGATATCTTTTTGAGGATTCTTATGGAGGTTCAATTGGTGAATACTGTACATATTTAATAAATACTACTACACCAACAATAACAATAACGCCTTCCAAAACTCTTCCTTTAACAATTACATCAGTATCACTATATACTGTTGAAGGACTACCAGGTGGTAGTGATTCTCGTAATTTAAAACCAACAATTACATTAAAAAGTGGAACTAAAATTGCTACAGGAGAGGGAACTCAAACAAAACCATATGAAGTAGAATAATAATTAATAAAAAATGACCAAAGTGTATATTAATTAATAAAAATAGTATACATTTTTTTCATATTATTTTATTTATTAATAAAATTGAATGATTATTGCAATAAATAAGAAAAAACATTTATTTTTTTTACATTTTATTATATACTAATAATATAGAAAATATTAATAATTGTAGACTTATGGAAGAATAGGTGTAGTAGATATGAATATGAAGTTATTAAAAAAAATTTTAATTATTTTTATAATGTTTTTTTGTTATATAGATGTTAAAGCGGCAGAAATAAAAATAAACCCATTGTGGGAAGAATATAATAAATTATCTGATGAAGAAAAAGCAAAATATGAAGCAATTCCAGATAAATATATTTATGCTTATGAGTCTAAAAATAAATTTTTTAAAAATTTTAATATAGAAAAAGAAAATGCTTTCGCAGATAATTCTTATGCTAATTTACCTAAATTTAGTTTATATAATTTAGATGGAAAAAGGTATGCAAATACATTTAAGGAAGACCAAGGTTCTCTTGGATTATGTTGGAATTTTGCAGGACAAGGTGCAACAGAAAGTAGCCTTATGTTTCACGGTGTAGAAGGATTAGATGAAGCCATAGAAAAGTGTAATAATGATTCAAACAGTAAATATTGTAAATATAAAGAAGATTATGAGAAAAATCAATCCTACATAAATAAAGAATCTGATGATAATTTACTCTTTTCAAAAAGATATATTGATTATATAAGAGCAAAGCCTACAGGAACAACTGCATATAATCGAAATAAAACAAATATCTATTATACAGTTGAAGAAAGATATAATCCATTTAATACTAACGGTTCTTTAGGAGAAGGCGGAACCATGGAACAAATTTTGAACTTCTATTCTCAAGGAATTGCACCTTTGAGAAACGAAGGTGTGTTTTCAAATTACACTTCTAATCATGATACATTTTCTTTACAACAAATTTTTACAGATAGAGTTGGAGATTACCAAATTAAAGATGCCTTTCAAATAGGATATTGTAGTCCTTCTTCTTCAAATTACCAAGAATGCAAAAATAATATAAAAGAAGCAATTAGCACATATGGGGCTCTTTATGTTGCAACATCATGGACTACATCTGATAAATCATGTTGGTTTACTAATTATGATTACAAGGAAGAAGTAGATAATTACAAAGACAATTATTCCCTAATGTTAAATACTACAGGAATATGTAAAACGAATAGCGCACATGCTTTACAAATTGTAGGATGGGATGATAATTATAATTATGAGTATTGTCAATATACAAATTCAGATGGTGTTAGAAAAAGTTCTAATTCTAAAGATTACATGAGTAAAGAAACGTGTGATACGAACAATGGAAATTGGATTTCAGGAAAAGGAGCTTGGTTGATTAAAAATTCATGGGGAAAAACTAGTGCATATAAATATATATATATGCCATATTCAGCATCATCAACAAAGTGGGCAGTTAGAAGAATTAGTGTTAAAGATTATAACAACGTTTATTCATACAAATTTTCTATAAACACTAAAACAAAACATGAAGAAAAAATTAACAATACTCAGTATTCAGGATACGTATATGAGTATACAAAAGCAAATGGTAGTGAATATATAAATTCAATTAATTTTAGAACTTCATATACAAAAGTTGATTATCAACTTTATTTGAGTAATGATGGAGAAAATTACGAATTGATAAAAACAGCTACAAGAGATTATCCAGGATTGGAAACAATAGATATAGATAATTATAAAATAAACGGAAATAAATTTTATATAAAAATTTTAAATTCAGGAAGTAACATACGTATTAATGATATAAATGTATTTACAAGAAATGAATGCTATTTAACTGATTCTTGCTCTGATGAAGAAGAAATAAAATTAGGAGTAGATAAATATTTATTTGATGTAGATATAGAAAAAATAAACGTTATTGCAGAAACACAAAATATAAGTAGTGGAACTAAATTAAATTATAATATATATAATTCAAATCAAGAAAATGTTAGTGATAAATTTAGTGTGGAATCAAATTATGTTATAAATAATATGAATATTGGTTATCTTGTACCTAATAAAGATGTTCCTGGAGATACTTATAAACTTGTTGTTGATAATGGAACAACAAGTAATTCTGTTGAATTTGAAATAATGGATAAACCTATTATAAATTTACTTTATGATGAACCAATTTATTATTCTAAGACTAATCCTGAAGATAACAAAATTAAAATTAACCTAGATATTTCTCATAAAAATGGATTAATAAGTGAAGAGTGGTCAAGCAGTGATACTTCTGTTGCAACAATTGATGAAAATGGAGAAGTAACATTTTTGAAAAGTGGTAAAACAGAAATTACTTATAGTATTGAATTAGAAAGTGGTTCTTACAAAAAAACAATAGAGTTAGTATCATATGAAAAAATTAATTCAACATCAGATTTCATTAACAATGTATATTCTAATGAAAAAAGAGCTTTTAAATTAATGAATGACTTAGATTTTACTGGTATAAATTTAAATAACTATGATTTAGTAACTTTTAATGGTATATTTGATGGAGATAATCACACTATATCAGGCGTAAATAAAACTGGTACAACATCAAAACCAGTAGGATTATTTAATAATGTTTCTGAAGCGACAATAACGAATTTTAAATTTATTAATTCAGAAATAAATGGTATTAGAGGAGCCAAAGCAGGAGCAATTGTAGGAAATGCATCAAGTAATACTCTGATAAGTAATATATATTCTTCAGCAACCGTCAATTCTCAGAATTATGCTGGCGGAATAGTCGGTATAATAGCAAATTCAACAATTTCTGAATGTGTAAACGTTGGAAAAATTGAAGCTGTATCTAATACAAATTATAATTATGCAGCGGGTATTGCAGGTATTGCATCTTTTACAAAAATCAAAAATAGTTATAATTCTGGAAGTATACACGCTGGATGTTATAAAGATGATAGTCAATCATTTGCAGCAGGCATAGTGGCCGATTCTTCAAATTCATCTATAGAAAATTGCTATAACTCTGGAACAGTTTTAGCCGATAGTACTAATTCTACAGTTAAATTAAATTCTGCTGGTTTATATTTACCAAGAAATACTGTTGAATCAGAAGTAATTAATTCTTATTATGTAGAAAATGAGCAATATACGAATGAGAATATTGGAAGTACAAATTATTATTATATGTTAGAACAATCAAATTATATTAATTGGAATTTTGAAAATACATGGATAATAGAAGAAAATTCTTTTCCACAATTAAGAAGATTTTATGAAAGTAAAACTATTGTAACAAATATTAAACTTATAAACCCGCTTAAATTATATAATTTAGATAAAGAATATGATTTCGATTTTGAAATTATTTCTAATAAAACAATCTCTAAAAATGACATTGAAGTGAGTTCATCAGATACAAATATTTTTGAAATAATAAATAATAAGATAGTTCCTAAAAATGAAGGACAAGCTGATATTACATTTAAATATGGAAACAGTATGTTTACTCAAACAATAACAATAAAAAAATTATTTGAGGTAATTTACGATAACGAAGAATGGGTAAATGATTACAAAATTATTAATACTAAACTAAATTATGATGAATTAAAAACAGATGAATATATAAAATTAAATTATAAGATTAATAATGGTGAATGGATTGAACTAAATAATAGTAAAAATGAATATGAGATTAATAATACAATAAATATGACAGAAAATGGATTCTTAGAAATAAAATACACAAATTGTAATAATAATTCATGTGTAGACATTGAAAATGCATCAAAGACTATAGAAATTAATAGAATTGATAAAATAAAACCTACAATAAATTATCAAGTAGATAACTTAAGTAAAACAATTCAAATTACACTTAACGATGAATTATCGGGATTAAATAAAAGTAATATCTATAAATATGCTATAACAAATCAAAATAAAATATTGCCGACTACTTTTACAAATTATACAAATGGAACAAAACAAACATATTTGTCTATGAATTATAATAATAAATATTTATGGATTTATAATATAGAAGATAATGCAGGCAATAAATTATGTGATAATAGTTTATATCCAAATTATTGTTTATATGAT
Organism: uncultured Mycoplasmatota bacterium; assembly: GCA_900548725.1. Taxonomy (GTDB): domain Bacteria; phylum Bacillota_I; class Bacilli_A; order RF39; family UBA660; genus UMGS1124. Next base: position 2,446 of record URLV01000040.1, on the reverse strand, counting down.
TTGGAAATTAGCAAAATAAATTATAAAGTAAAATATTATAAAGATGATAAAAAAACTTTAGTAGATGAAAAAAACTATTTAGAAGATGATTCCTTGTTAGATGATGTAGAAAAACCAGAAAGTACATTATGTGATATATATCATGACTGCATTTTTAAAAATTGGGAAGATAATGAACACAATGTTATAAATGAAGGATATATAATTAATAAAAATTTAGATTTATATCCTACATACGATAAAAATATAAAACAATATACTTTAAATCTTGATATAGATAATCATTTAAATATAGGTCAAACTTATAAGATACAATATAAAACTTTACCTGAACAAATGAAAGATGTTATAGAAAATGTTACATATCAATCAAGCAATGAAAATATATTTAAAATTAACAATGATACAATTATCCCAGTTAGTGAAGGAACAGCATATTTAACAATAACTACAGAACATACAAGTAACACTTTTGAGATTACTATAGTTAGACAAAAATATACTTTAACATACAAAGATGATGATAATACGATATTGAAAACTGAAGATATATATTATGGAAAAGAATTAAATTTAAATTATACTTTACAAAATAAAGTTTGTGATAAATATTATAATTGTTTGTTTAATAAATGGGATGGACATACTAATGGTGAAATTATAACAAGTGATATTGAAGTTATTGCAAATTATACTAAAACTATATTTGATTATAATCTAAATTATCCATTAGATAATGAAGAATTAGAAGGTAACAAAGAATATACTCTAAATTATAATTATAATATTAAAGGAATAGAAGAAGTTTTAAAAATAGATTCCATTACATCAAATAATAATGAATTATTTACAGTTAATGAAAATAAAATAAAAACTAATTTATTAAAAGAAGATTCTTTAGGAGTTTTAACAATAAAAGTAAGAGATATAAAAACCAATAACATTAAAATATTTAACTTTAATATTAAAATTCTATCTTCTAAGATTAGATCAAACATATATAAAATTGAAGATAATTTAATTAAATTTCCAGCTACTATAAAAGGAATTTCAATAGAAACATTCAAAAAGAATATTATTAATTCAAATTCATATAATCTATATTATAACAATGGGATTGTAAATGAAGGTATAGTTAAAACAGGAATGGAATTTTCAAATGGTATTTCAAAATATTACATTGTTATGTTCAGTGATGTAAATGGAGATGGAAAAATCACTCCGTTAGATTACATAAAAATAAAAAATCATGTTATGGAGAAATCTTTGATAACTGCAATACCAAATTATTTAGCTGCAGATGTAAATGAAGATGGAAAAATTACTCCATTAGATTATGTTAGAATCAAAAATATTATTATGAGTGAGGTAAATTAATGAAAAGAAAAATAAAATATTTAATTACGTATATCATATTATCACTGGCATTAAATGTGTATGCTAGTGGAAGTATAAATATATCTACAACAAATATAAACATGACAGTAAATGATAGAAAAACATTTACTATAAGTGCATCAAATTCTGCGGGAAGGGTAGATATAGTTCCTTCAAATTCTTGTATAAGTGTTAGTCAATCTAGCGTATGGTTGGATAATGATTCTGCCAGTGTAACAATCACTTCAAATAGTGCTTGTAACGCAAGTATAAACATAAACGTTAATGCTGCTAGTTATGATGAAGAAGAATTAATATATACTAAAACAATTTCTGTAACGGTTAATGAACCTGTTACAGAACCAATAACTGAACCAACTACAACAAAACCTCCAGAAACAACAAAAGTACCTGAAACTACAAAAAAACGGGTAACTACTAATTCGACTACTACAACAACGACAACAAACACAACGACAAAAATTCAAGAAACAATATTTTTAGACCATTTAGAGGTAGACGGATATGATATAGAATTTGATAAAGAAAAAACAAATTATTCTTTAGAAGTTGCTTATAATGTAAAATCTGTAAATATAATTGCAATTAGTGATAATTATGAAATAACTGGAAATATTGGAAAAATTGAACTAAAAGAAGGAATGAACAAAATTGAGGTCGTAGCACATTCAAAAAATAATTCAGAAGAAAAAAAGTATACTATAAACATAAAAAAGTTACAAAAAAACGAAGAGAAAAAAAGCGAAAAGAAGAATGAAACTTCTAAAAATTCAAAAATGTTAGAATTTTTTACAATATTATTAGTAATAGAATGCAGCATTGTAATTTGTTTATTATTATATAAATTATTTTTCAAAAAAAGAATAGAACTTCCAAAATTTAAAAGTTAAAAAGTGATTTACAACAATCACTTTTTTTGATAAAATTTTATTAGGGTAGAAATACCGTATTTAAAATTTTCTATTCATAAAAAATTAAAAATTATATCTCTTTCCCAACTCCCCAAAAATCGTTGGGGGGGGGGTATAAAGAAATATAATTTTTTGTG
>URLV01000039.1 GCA_900548725.1 uncultured Mycoplasmatota bacterium | reverse complement strand
CATTTCTTTTTGAACTGTTTTTTTATTGATGTCTACCCTAAGGGGTGCATTTCATCATGATGTTTTAATATTGCTTAATATTACTACAAGACTCAGTTTTATATTTCCAATACTCAGTATGAAGTTCATAAGCCAAATCATTTACTTTATCAAAATAAGCATTATATATATTTGTTTTCCCAAGTGTAGATAATGCAACAACTACATAAGGATTTTCAGCAAATATAATTGAAACATCATGTATAGATGTATTACCCCATCCACTTTTATTTGCTACTAAATAATCATTTTTCCCTTCAATAAATTTAGGAGAAGCATTTTTAAAGTTTTCCATTATTTCTTTACCATATTTTTCATTATTTAAATAAAATCTATATAATTCTTCCATATAAATAATAGCATCATGTGCATTTAAAACACCCCAATTTGTATTTTGTGTAAATATATATTCCGTACCTTTTTCTTTCCAAAAATTAAGCATATTTACTCTACCAAATTTATCTTCTAACATATTATGTGCCGCATTATCGCTATACACAGTAGACAATCTTAAAAGTTCTCTTACTGTATATTTAGTATTAAATTCATTATATTTTAACTTTCCGCTTTTAGGATTAAAGTAATTGCTAGTATAAGTCATTTCATCATCTAAATTAATTTTACCAAGGCTAGCCATTTCATAAATATATAAATCAGTAGGTGCTTTAATAGTACTTGCGGTAAAAATTTGTTGAGATTCATTATACGTTACAGTAAAACCAGTATGTAAATCCTTATAAGCAAAAGCAAAGTGATTGCTAGATTCATTATAAAAATCATTTATTTTATCTATAACATTTTGTACATTAGTAGGAATATTATTAACATCAATTTTAGAATTAATACAACTTATTAAATTATCAGCAGCATTATTTGTATTGTTATCAGATAAATTTCCTTCAGAATATATTTTCACAGTTGCATCTATATTTTTATCATACGACATAGTATCCTCTTCATATTGATTTAATTTATAACTATAACTAATATTACTTTGTAATATAATAGACACAAAAATTAAAAAAAGTAAGGACACAGGAATTAAAAATTTAAAGATTTTCTTTTTATATTCTTTTTTGCTAGTATTAATTTTTTCTTCTTCCGTTTTCAATTCTTTTTCAAATAATTTATAATCAAAAACTCTAGTTTTTTCTGTTGTCCCTAATTCTTCTAATACTTCACTTTTAAGTTTTGGAAGTTCTAGTGTAAAACGTTCAATTTCTTCTTCATTATTACTATTATTATTCATACCTTCGACCACTATCCTTATTACTATAATAACATCATTTATTTTTTATTACAATTGTTTTAAGAAAAATATTCAAGAACAAAAAAGTATTTAAAATTCAAAACTAATTTAAATTTATACATTAATATTAAAAAAGAATAAAATTTTTCAAAAATGAATGTTTAATGATATAATATAAAAAATGTTTTATAAAGAAATAAACAAGTAAGAATTATTTGGAGGTAGTGTAGTATGAAAGTAACTTACGAAGAATTAAAATCACAAAAAGCTCAAGGAAAGGAATTGAAATGGGAAGATATAACTAAAGAGCAACTAAGTTGTCTATTTTATGAAAATAACATTCCAGATTCTTTAATTGCAGACTTATATGACACAACAAAATCAAAGGTTACGTATAAAAGAAAAAAATGGAATATAAAAATGTTTACTCCAGAGTATTATTATAAAAAGCTTAACGAAGAAGATTCTAAATTATTAAAACTGTTAAATAATCGTTGCAAAGATGATTTATTAAATGGAAAAAATTTAGAATGGCTTCCTAGAGCAATAACACATTATATTTTTAGAAATGGTCCTATAGAAGACATGCATGCTAATAAGCAATTATCTCAAAAAGATATGAAAACTTTAAATAAATATATGGTAAATAAAATAGCAACTCTTTTATCATTGGTGAATAATGAAGAATGGTATAGACTTGAAATAATTTTAAGAGCATATGGCGTTTACGGTCAAGATTGGGACAAACCAGAAATAGATACAAAAGAAGTAGAAATGCTAATAAAAAGTGAATTAAATTTATTATAAAAGATATCAAGAATTTTCAAACTTAATATCTTTTTTTATCTAACAAATAACAAATTGTATTAATAACTTCATTTTTCATAATATCATAATGTATAGACTCATGTTTATGATACACAATTTCATGACAATAATTTTCAACTATTCCAATAATTATATGTACTTTTTCAAACAAATTATCAGAACAAATATCATTACTTTTTAAAATATCGACAATCATATTAGTAACTTGAATTTCATTATCATGATATATATCAGCAATATCAGAATCCATATGAGTTAAAGCAATCATCTCTTCATGAGCTTTTTTCGATAAAGTATGTTTTTTTATAAACAAATTAAGCATAGTATCTAACAAATCTTCTAGATTATCCAGATTTATTTTATTATTCTTAATTATATCTAATATAGGAAACATAATACTATTTGAATATTCTTTAAAACCTTCTATAAATATTTCTTTTTTATCATTAAAATATTGATAAACTATCCCAGTAGAAACATCAGCATATTTTGCAATATCATTAGTATTAGTATTAAAATATCCATTATTACACATTAATTCAAAACCTAATTTAATTATTCTATCTCTCTTTTCAATACTTCTTTTTTGAGTAGGCATTCTAGTTGACATATATAATCACTTCCATAAATTCATTATACTACAAAAAAACTTATTTTAAAATATGAAAAAAATATCATATTATATTGACTTAATAATTATATATTATTATAATATGTTTGAAATGTGAAATGAATATCATATTTAGAAAGAAGGAAATAGTATGGAAGAATTAATAAAATTTGAACATGTGAAAAAAACATATACAGTAGGAGAAAAGAAATTTAATGCGTTAAATGATGTAAGTTTTACAATTAATAAAGGAGAATTTGTAGTAATATTAGGTCCAAGTGGTGCTGGTAAATCTACACTTTTAAATCTTTTAGGCGGAATGGATACTTTAACAAGCGGAAGTATTAAAATAGGAGATGATGAAATATCAAAATTTAATGATAAAGAATTAACAAATTATAGAGCAGAAAACATAGGATTTATTTTTCAATTTTACAATATATTACCAACTTTAACTGTTTTAGAAAATGTTAATCTAGTTAAAGAAATAGTAAAAAAACCAAAAAATGCAAAAGAAGTTTTAAAAGATGTTGGATTATCAAAACATTTAAACAAATTTCCTAATCAATTATCAGGCGGAGAACAACAAAGAGTTTCAATAGCAAGAGCTATAACAAAAAATCCAATCTTACTTTTATGTGATGAACCAACAGGAGCATTGGATTCAAAAACAGGAGTTGAAGTACTTAAACTGTTAAAGAAACAATGTGATGCAAACAACGGTCAAAACACTGTAGTAATTGTTACTCATAATAGTTTAATTGCAGAAATAGCAGATAGAGTAATTAGATTGAAAAATGGAGAAATAGAAAGTAATACAATCAATAAAAAACCAAAAGAAATAGATGAGGTAGAGTGGTAATATGTTAAATATTAAAATGTTTAGGGATATAAAAAAGAACAAAAGTCAATTCTTAACAATATTCCTAATGGCAATGATTGGAATAATGGTATATGTCGGTATAGAAGCATACATGACAGGTATGACTCATACTAGTGAGAAATTTTATTCTGAAAACAATTTACAAGATTTAAATGTAATAGGAGAAAATTTAACAAAAGACGATTTAAAAGATATTAAAGCAATAGATAATGTAAAAGACGCTGAAAGAAAATTAGTTTTAACAGGTACTAATCCCGATGAAAAAGATACAACATATTTAATATCATTTATAGAATCAAATAATATATCAAAATTCTATGTAGTAGATGGAGAAAAATTCAACAAAGATAAAAAAGGTGTTTGGGTAGACAACTTTTATGCAGAAGAAAATAATTTAAAAGTAGGAGATACAATAAAAATAAAATATGATACATTTACTCTAGAAGAAAAAATTCTAGGTTTAATAAATGTACCAGACCACATATATGATGTAAAAGATTCTTCTGAATTATTCCCAAACAGAAAAGAATTTGGATTTATATATTTATCCTCAAACGAAATACCATCTTCTTATATAGAATCAATGCTAAAAAAACAAATGAATTTACCAGAAAACATTGATTTAAAACAAATAAAAAAAGATTTTGATTACAAAGACTACATTCCATATAATTACATCATGGTAGATGTAAATAAAAAAAGTAATGTAAATAATGTAAAAAATGATATAGAAGATAATGTAACAAATGCACTAGGAATAGTTAAAATAGAAGATAGTTTATCTTATTCAATGTATCAAGGAGAAATAGATGAAGGAAAAGCATATATAGGAATATTTTCAGGATTATTCTTGTTTATAGCAATGTTATCAGTTATAACTACAATGACTAGAGTTATAAAACAACAAAAATTAGAAATAGGTACATTAAAAGCATTAGGATTTAAAAAAAGTAGAATATCATTACATTATATAAATTATGGCTTTATTATATCTTTATTAGCAGGAATAGCAGGTATAATTTTAGGAAGATATTTTATAGGTAATGTATTCATAGGTATGGAAATGTCCTTCTTCGAAATACCAAATGGAAAAGCTGTTATAGAACCAAGCAGCTATTTAGTTGCAGCTTTAGTAATTTTAGGAATATCATTTATAACATACTTAACTTGTTTAAAAGAATTAAGAAAGAAACCAGCAGAATCATTAAGAAATGAACTTCCAAAAGTAAAAAATAAAAATTTAAATATAACTACAAAAGGAGTATTTAAACACTTACCTTTCTCTACTAAATGGAATACAAGAGACATAATAAGAAATAAAATAAGAACAATAACAGGTGTTATTGGTATAGTAGGATGTTGTACTCTAATAGTTTGTGCAGTAGGTATGTTAAACAGCATGAACCGTTTCATAAATTTACAATTTGAAGATTTATACAACTTTAAATATAAACTTACTTTAAAAGAAAATTTAAGTGAAAAAGATTTAAAAACGTTAACAGATAAATATGGTAATTATACAAGTGAAACATTAAATATAGAAATAAAAGACAACGATAATAATAGAACAACTAACACTATATTCATAACAGATGCAAAAGATAAAATAAGATTTCAAAATCCAGAAGATAAATACATAAAATTAAATAATGATACTGGTGTATATATTACACGTAAATTAAGTGAAAGTACTAATTTAAAAGTTGGAGATACAATCAAATGGCATATATATGGAAATAAAACATATTACAATTCAAAAATAGCAGGAATAACTAAAGACCCACAACAACAAAATATTGTAATGACAAAAAATTATTTAGAAAGTTTAGATATAGATTATAAACCAGATTCATTATATACAAATCATAATTTAAAAAATATAAAAGAAATAAATAATGTATCTTTAATTCAAAATAAATCAAATCTTAAATCTAGTATGGAATCAATGTTATCTATGATGAGAAAAATGATTATATTAATAATAGTAATAGCATGTCTATTAGGTTCAGTAATTATATATAATATGGGAATATTATCTTATAGTGAAAAACAATATCAATTTGCAACTTTAAAAGTATTAGGATTTAAAGACAAACAAATAAAAAATATATTCATAGAACAAAACATATGGATAACTATTATATCAATATTAATTGGATTACCAAGTGGATATTATTTAACAAGTTGGTTATTCAAAAAATGTTTAGACGATAATTTTGACTTCAATGTGTATATAAAACCAACAACTTACATAATAGCAACTATAGGAACTTTCTTAGTATCATATTTAGTATCCCTTATATTATCTAAAAAAATTAAGAAAATAGATATGGTAAGTAGTTTAAAAGGTAATGAATAAGTTATATAATATATACGGAGGATAGATATGATTAAATTAGTAATTGTTAGACATGGACAAAGTATATGGAATTTAGAAAATAAATTTACTGGTTGGACAGATGTAGATTTATCTGAAAATGGTATTAAAGAAGCAAAGGATGCAGGAAAAATCTTAAAATCAAAAAATTATAAATTTGATATAGCTTATACATCACTTCTAAAACGTGCACAAGATACTCTAAAATATATTTTAGAAGAATTAGATGAAACTAATATAGAAATAAAAAAATCTTATAAACTAAATGAAAGACATTATGGTGCACTTCAAGGACTTAATAAAGATGAAACTCGTAAAAAGTATGGTGACGAACAAGTAAAATTATGGAGAAGAAGTATGTTTATAAAGCCACCTGCACTATCTTTAGATGATGAAAGATATCCTGGAAATGATATAAAATACAAAGATTTAAATAAAGAAGAATTACCAACTACAGAAAATTTACAAGATACAATTAATAGAGTTATTGATTATTGGAACAGTGATATAAAAAAAGACTTATTAAATAATAAAAATGTAATTATAGTAGCTCATGGAAATAGTTTAAGAGGTTTAATAAAATATTTAGACAACATAAGTGATGAAGAAATAATGAATATAGAACTTCCAACTGGTAGACCAATTTGTTATGAACTAGATGAAAATTTAATACCAATAAGACATTATTATGTAGATAAAACAGAATAAAATCTGTTTTTTTCTCTATTTTAGACACAAAAATGCCACTTTTAAACATTATTTAAGAAATATAAGTTTTTTGTTATAATATATGTAGCATATCAAGTGGTTGAGGAGTACAAACTTAATGAACATGATATTAACTGAATAAATATCATAGAAAAAATCCTATTAGAGAATTAAAAAGTGTTATGCGCAGTATAAAAAGAGCATATGTTTTATATTACACAAATTTGCTAGTGAAGATATAATAAAAATGCAAAAAATTTTTTTGTTAGTTTACCAATAATATAATAAGTTTGAAAATATTAAATTTGGAAAGGAATAGGAAAAATGACAGATTTAGAATTAAAAATTAAAGAAAAAATATATCCATTTACAACTAAAATATTAGATTTAGTTGTGAATTTTGAAATAATTAAATATTATAATTTTATTGTAAATGAAGACGTCGATATTAAAAGTGTTGAAAAAAATTACAGTTACAATAATCAATTAAAAAATTATAAAAAAAATAAAATAATTGTCATGAATCATTCAAACTGTCATGATTTTCCATTTATAAATAATGTACTCAAAAAACATTTTTTCATTTTGTCTGCCAGAGAAAATTTAACTGGATTAGAAGGATTTGTAATTAAAATGAATGGATGTATACCAATTGAAAGAAATAACAAATCTAGTAGAAAAAAATCGGCAGATATGATAAAATATATATTATCGAAGGGGTACGATGTTTTGGTTATGGTAGAAGGAACTTGGAATTTATCACCTTCTACTCCAATACTTCCTTTTTCATGGGGAATAATTAATATTGCTAGAGAATCAAACGTCGAAATTTTACCAATAATTTTAGAATATGACTATGATAATAAAAACTGCTTTGCAAATATTGGAAAAATGTTTAATGTAAATAATTATTCTGATAAAAAGAAATGTTATGATGATTTAAGGGACTATATGGCAACTTTAAGATGGAATTTATGGGAATTTTTAAGTAAGCAAAATCAAATTAGTGTAAATAAAGAAAAATTTGATAATTATATAAAGCATCTTTTAGAAGAATATCCAAAATTAAATTATGAAGAAGAAAAGAAAATATTATATCATACTTATGATAGCTATGAGGAAGTAATGGAACCAATAAAAAAACTATATAGAAAGTAGTGATTATGTGCCAAATTTATATGTTCCATTTTATTCATTAATAATATCAATATTATTAAATTTAGTATTTAATTTTAAAAGTAATATAGGAAGTTTAGAAACAAAAATATATTCCAAAATGTTAATTTTTAATTTAATTGACTCCATTCTAGTTTCCATAATTATATTTTGGGGGTACATTGGAAATTATAATATGAATGTTATAAAAATTCTAAATAAAGTTGATTTTGTAATGTATTTATTATGGATTTCTTATTTCTTTATTTATAACTATAATATAAAATTTAATAATGAAAAAATTTTAAAATCAATAAAAAAAACAAATATTATTATTATATTAATTATTTTTATTACTAAAGTAACTCCATATAATAACAATGGAATAATGTTTGTATCAGGAACTTCTTCTAATATTTTATATGTGGTAATATTACTTTATTTAATTGCTTCAATTTATATTTTTGTGAGATATATTAAACATTTTTATAAAAAAACAATACCATTATTAGTACTTATAACTATTATAATATTTGCACTTATAGTAAGAAAAAGTAATCCCGCATTAATCATAATGCCCGCTATTCTATCCATCATGAATTTAATAATGTACTTCACAATAGAAAACCCAGACATGAAACTATTAGAAGAATTAGCAGT
>URLV01000038.1 GCA_900548725.1 uncultured Mycoplasmatota bacterium | reverse complement strand
AACCCCCCCCCCCGAACAAATTTTCGAGGTCGGGAGAGAAGTTATACAGTCTTATATTCATCTTTTTTATGAATCGTAAATTTAATATTTCTTATTTTCTATCCTAGTTACATTCTACTATACTTTTTCTTCTAATTCAACAAGTTTTTTATTTAATTTGATTATTTTTATTTGATATAGTTTCTTTATTAAAACTATTTGTATTTTTCATATTATCATATTCATCTTTACTAATAACTATATAATCATTATCATCATTATCATAATATTTTAGAGCATAAAATATAAATAACATTCCTAATAAAAATAAATTAATACAAAATAAATAAATGTAATTATACTCTTTTTCAATTAGATAATAAATTATTATTATTGGTAAAGAAATTAATAATAGAATTAATATTGTTTCTATTATTTTTTTTGTACTGCTTTTTTTCATTATAAAAATCCCTTCACTTGTTAATGATATCAAATAAAGGGACTTTTATGAATATGTAAAATAACTATTTGTCGTTACATTTACATTAATCCTCTCTTTCAAGATTTAAGAACAATGGATCATCAAAGAATTCTTTTAAAGTTATACCTATACCATCGCATATTCTAACGATAGTTAAGAGTTTTGGATTTTTACTTTTTCCGTTAACTAAACTATCAACTGTACTTTGTGTTAAACAACATATAGTTGCTAACTTATTTACAGTTATGTCCCTTTCATCTAAAATACACAATATTTTCTTTGATATTGCATCTCTAACTTTCATACTAATCACCAACTTAATTTTATAAATTTTCTTCAGTATTCTTATAACGATAAAATGTTAAATTGAATAATTTGTGAAATAATTAATAAAATAAAAAACTAATAATGTTAATATATTGTTAAATAATCATTATTAGTTTAGGCAATTATGGAAAAATTATTATAAATAGTTTATTTCTTCTTCTATCTTTTTTAGTATATTTTGTTGTTCTTTTTCAATATTATTTCTTTCTTCACTCCATTTATTATATTTGTTTTTAAATAATTTTGAAGGTTTATTTAAATCATGATTGTATAGCTCTTTTGATAATCTATTATATTCTGTTTCATATAAATTCATTATACTTTTATCAAACTTATCTAACATCTTAAATGAATTATCAAAAAAATTATACAAACTTTCATATACTTTATTGTTGTTCATACAATCATTCCTTACTAGAAAAATATCCATTTATTAATATTATTTTTCCTTTTGTCTAAAATATAACAAATAAATAATGAATTTTTTTTAAGAATGTTCGAAAGTGTGGCTATTTTGTCTAAAATGTTGTGAAATAATTTTTAAAGAGGTGGTGCTTATGACACGGAATGATTTTTCAGTATTACAGGAACGTGTTAGAAATGTTGATAAAGAAGTATTGTATATAAACATTTGTAAAAATATAAAAAAATTCAGATTAGAAAAATATAATGAATTTAAAAATAATAAAAATAATTATTCAATAAATCCTTATTCGTCTGAAAATATTGCTGAACTTTTAGATTATAATCATAATCACTATAAACGTTTTGAAAGTGAAAATGATAGTACAAAACGTATACCACTTGATAAATTAGTTAAATTATCTGTTATATTAGAAAAAGATTTAGATGATTTTATAAAGTAAAATGAGTAGTCAGAATTAACTTAACTACTCATTTTTAATTTAACATATTTTTTATTTTTTCTGTATTTTTAAAATTTAATTTGGCTATGTCATTCAATTTATCAAAGCCATATTTATTAACTATTTCTACTCCTAATTTATCTACGTTTTCTCCAGCACCTTTTAGTAATGGAATGTGTAATTCGTCACTTAATTTATCCATTTCTTTTAAAAATCTATATCTAGATATTATGCTTGAAACTGCAACTGATAAACATTTATCTTCAGCATGTGTTGTAAACGTTATATCCGTTACTTTATTTTTTGCTTTTTCTATATGTTCAAAATATTTATTAACTAGACAAAATTGATCGATAACAATCTTTTTATAATCATAATTATCTTTATTTATTAAACTATATAATACTTTGTTATGTAAGATTGCTTTTACTTTATTCATATTAGTTATACCATTTTTATTGTAATCACTAGCGGTTAAGATATAAGTTACATGAGGTATTTTTTTTATTAATGTTGGAGCAATGCTTAATATCTTATCATCAGTTAACTTTTTAGAATCTTTTATACCTAATTCTTCTAACATAAATTTATCTTTAATATCTACATAACTTGCAGTAACTACTATTGGACCAAAATAATCTCCAGTCCCTACTTCATCTGAACCTATTGTAGAAATAAATTTAAATCTATCATCTACTAAATCTTTTTTCTTATCATCTTTTTTTTTCATATCCTTAGCAAGTTCACTAGATACATTTCTATTATTTAAGATACGTTCTCTTTCAATCCAATAAGATGCTTCGATATCAGCTCCTATACCTTGAAACATTATTTTACCTGAATCATATAGAGTTGTTACACAATCAAAATCTTTTACTTGAAAAGTACTATATGGTGGTTTCTTATCTATAAATCTATCTTGATAAAATTCTATTACTTCTTTCTTTAAATTAGGACTTATTTTAAAAACAATTGTTGTTTGTGCCATACATTCACTCCTTCTTAATATAGTATAACAAATATTTCTTTATTTTTCATTATTAATATAATATAATTTTAGTAGGAGGATAAATATATGAATATAGTAGATTATATAATAATTATTATATTAGTATTATGTGCATTTAAAGGTTTTAAACAAGGTATGTTACCATCTATTGTTAATTTTGTTGGAACATTCTTAGTATTTATTATTGCTTTCTATGTTAAACAGCCTATATCTACTTTAATGTATGAAAATTTACCTTTTTTAGACTTTGCAGGAATATTTAAAGGGATTATAGGTGTTAATATTCTATTTTACGAAGTAATAGCATATGGATTAACTATAGTATTACTCGCTATAATATTTGGTATTGTAAAAAGAATATCATTAGTCTTTAATAAAATTTTAAATGCAACTATAGTTCTTACTTTACCTAATAAAATTATAGGAGCTATAATTGGTATATTTGAAGGTATTTTATTTTCGTTTATATTATTATGTATAGCTAGTAATGTTAATACTACTACTAAATATGTTAATGAGAGTAAATATAGCGGTATAATATTAAATAATATACCTATACTAAATAGTGTTACTAGTAGTTTAACTGATAGTAGTAAAGAAATATATGATACTATTATAAATAATGAAAATAATAAGAATAAAGCAAATCTTGAAACTATTGATATTTTAATGAAACATAATATATTAAGTTATGAATCTGCTACTAAGTTGGTTAATGATAAAAAATTAAATATTGATGGTGTTAATCAAGTAATAGAAAAATATAGGAGTTAGATTATGATAAAATATTTAGAAAATAATAATTTAGATGAATTAATTGGTGATGGAGTTTATTTAATTGATTTTTATGCAGACTGGTGTGGCCCTTGTAAAATGCTTGGTAGTGTTTTAGAGAGTATGAATATAAACATTATAAAAGTTAATACAGATAAATTTCCTGAATTAGCAACTAAGTTTGGAGTTATGAGTATTCCAACTGTTGTTATTTATAAAGATAAAGAAGAAAAAACTAAATTTATAGGCTTTAGAAGTAAAGAAGATATTGAAGATATTATAAAAAGTTTGTAAATTTGTTAAAAATGTAGCAAAAAGTACTTGAATTTGCTACATTTTTATTATATAATCTTTTTTGTAAGCGAGTTATGTCTGCGTAGCTCAGCTGGATAGAGCAATCGCCTTCTAAGCGATCGGTCAGGCGTTCGAGTCGCCTCGCGGACACCACTTTGATAATTAACTACCTTTTGGTAGTTTTTTTGTTTTATTCATACTTGATTAAAAATAATATTTATGCTAATATGAATATGTCAAAGAGTTTTGCATAAAATAAAAAGGGAACATTCAATATGACTGTGTTGAGTGTTGCCATTATGTTTGCATCACCTATAGCTCAATCTTTGAGTTAGGTGATTTTTTTATATTAAAACTATAAATAATAATAGTATTAATAAGAAGTTAATCAGAAGCAATGAAGATTAAAAAAATTTAATATAAAAAACATTCAATTTGAATGTATTCTATAGTCAATTTTTTTCACCAATAAAGTTTGGTGTTTTTTTATTTTTAATCTTTTGCTCTAGTAATTAAAGAAAATATAAATGAAAATATAATTGCACTTGTTATACCCAAACTAACCGTAGATAACATATTTAAGAAGATACCTATAAAGCCTCCGCTTTTAAACCCTATATAAGCTCCATTAAACAAAGAATTACCAAAAGAAGTTATTGGAATATTTGCTCCTGCTCCAACAAACTTTATTATTTTATCATATATACCAATCATTCCTAAAAAAGCACCTATTACAACTAATATACTTGTAACATGTCCTGGAGTAAGTTTTGTATTATCAAGAATTATTTGTCCTATCAAACATACTAATCCACAGAATAAAAATGAATAAAATATAGTCAACTATAACACCTCCAATTCAACAGCATGTGCTATACTAGGTATAGAATGTTTTTGATTAACTAATGTTGGACTATGAAGACTTCCTGTTGCAATAAATAATATTTTTTTATATTTTTTATTTTGTAAAATATTATTAAAAAGTATTAAAGGTAAACATACTGGTCCTGAACCTCCACTATATTTTTCTTGTTCTTTATTATATATTATTGCTCCAGCATCTATATAATTATTAATTTTAATACCATAATCTTTTTTTAACATTATTTTAAATAAATCATATCCGTATCTTCCTAAATCTCCAGTTAAAATAATATCGTAATCTTTTAAAGTCTTATTCATATATTTTAAATGTTCCATTAATGTTTTTACTGCTGCAGGGGCCATAACTGCTCCCATATTATTTGCATCTTTTATACCCATATCTACAACACTACCAATTGTTCCGGATATAACCTTTATATTTGATGGGACGTTAGATAGAATACAACCTACGCTACCTGTAGTTGTGAAAGTACTATATATAGGTTTTAAAGCTCCATATTCTACTGGAAATCTAAATTGTTTTTCACTACATAAATTATGACTACTAGTTATAACTATACCGTTTTTTACTTTTTTACTATCTATAAAAGTAGACATTATAATTAATGATTCATTAAAAGTAGCACATGCACTATAAACATCCATAAAAGAAATATTATTATTTATAACACTAGAATTGGTTGCTGTATTTTGATTCATTAAGTCTCCTCCAACAATAAGTTCTGTCTTAGGATTAATTAAATTATCTAATACTTCTTTTTGCATTTTAACTTCTGTATCTTCAATAGTTTTTTCATTATCATAAAAATCTTTTAAATATCTATTTACGTTTTTTAAATTGCCATTATTTTCATACATGCCAGCAATACTATAACTATTATTTATATAAACATTTTTGAACATTACACTAGCCATAAAAACACCACCTTTAAAATAGTAAATATAAATGCACTAACAATACCATACAATATTACACTACCTGCTAGTTTAAAAAAATTTGCTCCTAACCCTGTTACTAATCCATCCTTTTTATAATCCAATGCACTACTTTGTATAGAATGAGCAAATCCTGTTATTGGTATTATAAGACCTGCTTTAAACTTTATAACTAATTTATCAAAATCATAAAAAGATGTCATAAAACAAGCACCTATAATTAATATAAATATTACCATTGAAACTGCATCTATATCTTTAAAATGATAATAATTTACTAAAAGTGCTCTTATTACTTCTGATGCTGCACCCATAATTCCACCTGATAAAAATGCAAGTATACTGTGTGTCATTCTTCTTGGTTTTGGTGTAGTATTGCGTACTAATTCTTGATACTCTCGTTTTTCCATAAAAAAACCTCCACTTATATTATGGAAGTTTTTTTATACTTTATGCATTTATATATTCTTTGATTTTTCTTTTAGAACTTGTTTCTAATCTAGAAACTTTAACTTGATTAATTCCCATCATATCTGCAATCTCTTGTTGAGTATAATCATAATAATATCTATAATTGATAACCTTATATTCATCTTCATTTAAACATTCTAGTGAGTCTCTAACTAAAATTTTAGTATCATAGTCAACTGATTTGCCAAGAAAAGTATAAAGGTTACTCTCATTATCTAAATCAGTTGTACTATCTAACGAAGTTGTAGTACTAGGTACTTTTAAGATATTATTTATGGTATTTAAATCAATTTCTAAAAATCTACTCAATTCATTTATTGATGGTTCTCTGTTAAATTTTTGAGTTAATATATTTCTTGCATTTTCTATTTGTTTACGTAAACTTATATAATTTTTAGATATTTTAATGTTTCTATCATTTTTAGCAAATTCATACATTTCTCCAAAGATAGATAAATAAGCATAAGTACTAAATTTTGTATTAGAATCTTTATTATAATTATCTAATGCTTTTAATGCTCCAATGTATCCTGCTTGATATAAATCATGTTTGTCAACATTGTAAAAATTTTTCTTGTTTGCAATAGACATTATAAGTTTTTTTAAATCTTCTAATTCTATAACATCTAGTATATTTTGTTTCATTTTTTTCACCTAAATTTGTAATATTTTAAGTGCACTTAATTCATTATTTGTCTCTTTAAAGTATAATAATTTAAAATTATTATTGACTACAAGTACTTTACCATTATTACATAATATTTCATTATATATATCTAATAAAGTACTTTTACCCGTTTCGTCAATACTTCTTAATTCTAAAAAATTATAAACTAAATTTTTTATTCCATAATTTTTTATCATGGGTATTAATGTATTTTTTAATTTGTTAGAAGTATTTATATTTAAGGTACCTATAGGTCTAACAAATAAAATTCCATTAACAAATTCCATATTTATATTTAACAAAATAACCATCATCCTTAATATAAAATATTTTTTTTATTATTTAAATAGATTCGACAAAACTTCTAATTTTTTTTAAAAAAACTGTGTTAAACAGTTTTATTCTTCATCATCTACATCTGTATTTTCATAAGTTGTTTCTTCTTTTTCACTTTCATCACATTTAAATTCTATTTCGTAGTATGCATCTTTTATAGCTATTTTAATTATGTAATATAATAAATATGATATTAGTGCTACTAGAGCAATATAGAATATTCCTATTAGAACGTTTATCATATAGATTCAACAACTAATTTTATAGCTGTTTTTTCCTCCCCTTCTATTAGAATGTCTGAAAATGCTGGTACTACTACTAAATTTTCTCCAGATGGTGCTAAAAACCCTCTTGCAATACATACTGCTTTAATTGCTTGGTTAAGACTTCCTGCACCTATAGTTTGTATTTCTACACTACCTTGTTCTCTAAATACATTTGCAATCGCACCTGCTACTTTGCTAGGATTTGATTTTGATGAAACTTTTAAAATTTCCATTATTTTCACGCTCCTAATTAAATATATTAAAAAAAGTCACAAAAATGATATTTTTTTTATGACTTTTCTCCTTCTTCTAACATTGTTGTAATAAATATACCATATCCTGCTACTGGATTAGATACTATAACGTGAGTTACTGCTCCAAATATTTTATTATTTTGTATTATTGGACTACCACTCATTCCTTGTACTATACCTCCAGTATTATTTAATAATCTTTCATCCGTTACTTCAAAAGATATATTTTTTATTTTACTATTTAAATTTATTTTTGTTATATTTATTTTAAATTCTTCTTTTTTTTCTCCATCAATTACTGTATATATTGTTGCTTCACCTAATCTTAGTTCTTCTTTCTTACCTACTTCCATTGTTTTTCTTTCATCTATATTTTTTGTGTAATTTCCGTAAATACCTGATATTGTATTTTTTTCTATATTACCATATTTGTTATTTGAATAAAATTTTGCGTTTTTTGTTCCTGCATTTCCTACACTACTTCTATCTATACTAGTTACTAAACTTTCAAATATAGTACCAGTTTTAACTTCTACATGTTTCAAACTGTTTCCTTCAATTATTTCATGACCTAATGCACCAAATATTTTTGTTGTTGGATCTATGTAGGTTAGTGTTCCTATTCCGCTTATACCATCTTTGACATATAGTCCAGTTTTGTAAACGCCATTTTCGTTTATGAGAGTGAAATCTATATCAATTTCTTTTTTATTACGATTTACAGTCATTAATATTTTATTATCTTTTACATTATTTTCTATACTTTTTATCATATCATTTACTGTGTAAACACTATTATTATTTATTTTTGTAATTACATCTCCTACTTTTAAATCATTTATATTATATTTATTATTTATTTTATAAAATCCTATTACAATAATACCATCATTCTTTACTTCAATACCTATATTATCTCCACCAGGTATTATGTAGTTTGAATAGGCAAATACATTTAATGGAAACAACATTATTAAAAGTATTATAACTAATTTTTTCTTCATTTTACCACCATTATTATTGTATACATTTATATCTTTTTTAGTTAGGAAATTAATGGTAAAAAAAATAGAATAACTTTTAATACCGGTTATTCTATTATCACGAATTAGTGCTATACTAATCCAGCCCCTAGCAAAATTGTTACCTTTGCTAGTATAAATATATTACTTTACATTGTACTTTTCAAGTGTTTTATATATTCTTTACATTTTAATTTACACTTTTGAAATATTATATTCAATATTATAATTATTTAATTAACTAAGTATGGATTATTTTTAGTACCATTTCCTGAAGTAACAGTAAGAGTATTTTTCAATGTAATCATTGGTCTTACTAGTAATTCAATGTAATCTGAATCATTCATTAGAAAATCTCCAAGTTGGTATTTGCTATTATCACTATTTAAAATGCTATTATGATATGGATGTAAATTTATTATTCCATCAGAATTTGATAATATATAATCCCCTTTTGCATTTTCTAACAAATAATTTTCTGTTCGAATTGTATTATTTTTATATCCTACGCCGTATCCTGAAAAAATTGCTTCATCAGTTGATAACGTATAATACTTAGTTTCTTTGGTATGTTTATCACAAACAAAACTATAATGATTTTTCATGAACATTCTATAACCAGTTTTATTTATATTTACGTTGTTAAAAGCTCCAGTCTGTTTTAATAAAAAGAAAATTCCTGCTATGTCTGAATTGTCTTGGTCATTTTCTGATATATTATTGGTATAATAACTTTCGTCTGAAACGCACATTTTAGTTTCTTTTAATAAAGTTTTATTTTCTTCTCCAAAGCCATTATATGCTACTGTTTCTGGACTAGTTGTTCCCTCCCAAAATGTTAATGATCCACCGTTTCCAAACGTATTAATTATTGTTTTTAAAGTTGGAGCTTTAATTTGAGAATTATTGTTAATTGCATCGTAATCAAATATCTTATTAGTACCCGAGTATCCAATAATTTGAAGTATATCATTAGCTTCATCTATTTTTGTAATAAACGCACTTTTTGTATCTTCATCGGTTATTAGATTACATGATTTTTGAGCTGATAATATTAATCTTACGCTTCCATCTCCTTCTATTCTTACTATTCTCCAACATTTGTCATCAAACTCAATGTAATTATTTTTTACATCTCCTCTATAATAATAACTTATTCCTTCTTCATCACTAGTAACACTTAAAGTATTTTCTAAATTTCTATATTTTGATGTTCTTTTTAACTTATTATAATATATTGTTGTAGCATCAGTTGTGTCTAATACTTTATTTATTCCATATTTTCCTGCTGCAATACGAAAGATTGAATCTAATGGACTAGATTCTGTAGAACCTTCTGTTGACACTAAATATTTACCTTTTAGTTCCTCATAGCCTGTACTATATAGTACTGATTTTAATGCACTTCCATCTTTATTATAAATTTTTACCTTTCCTTCTAATTCATCAAACTCATATGAATCTCCATATGTATAATAATTTGTTGTAGTTGCTGCCACAGATTTATCAGTTCCTGCATCTAATTCATAATATCTTTGAGTGCTACTTTCTATTCCAGGTATTGTTATTGGTTTTCCTCTTAATACAGCTACACCATTTTCTTCATCGCTAGTTTTTGCTATCATA
>URLV01000037.1 GCA_900548725.1 uncultured Mycoplasmatota bacterium | reverse complement strand
TTACAAAATAAAAGACAAATAAGTAAAATTTCTACCTATTTGTCAACAGTCTGAAGTGAAATTTTATTTCACTTTTTGTTTACATTTTTTTAAAATTATTATTGATAAGTAAAAAAAAATATACTATAATTGATATATACTAAAGAGGTGGCTAGAAAAATGAATATAATGTTAAATTTTATGGATAAAATTTATAGTGATAGTAAAATGTTGTCAATGGTTTATATAGTTGGTGCTTGTTTATTATTTATTTTTATAATATTATTAATATTTAGTTTAAGAAAAACTGATAAAAAAGAACCTAAAATAATTGAAGAACCTAAAATTGATGACAAAGCAAATGAAATTAAGGAAGAACCTAAAAAAGAAGAAGTAATTTCTAATGAAATTAAAGGAGAAACTAATGATAAATTAGAAAATGAAGAAGAGATTAAAGATGATAAAAAGGAAACAAGTTTAGAAGATCAAAATATTTTTGAAAAAACAACTATTATTCCTTTAGATCAAGTTAAAACTGATGAAACTTTATCTAAAATTGAAAATATAGAAAAAGCTTTAGATAATGTAGAAAATATTAAAGAAGTTGTTCCCGAAATAAAAGAAGAGAAAAAAGAAATTAATATAAGTAGTGAAATTCCTAGCGTTGATGATTACGTAGATAACATAGTAAAAAAAACATATGAAAAGAATGAACAATTTAGTTCCGTTTATGTAGATAATGAAAATACTAAAACTATGGATTTAAATCAAGTTATGAACGAAGTAAATGTAGATGATGATGTAAAAAATACATTAACTGGTGATACAAAAGAAGAGTTTAAGGAAGAACATAAAGAAGATGTTATTGATGTGGATGATATTCCTAGTTTAAAAGATGATGTAAAAGAAACTAAAGAAGAAGAAATTAATAAGACAACTAGCTTAGATGATTTAAAGAGTGCTTTGGAATCTAAACAAAAAGATAATTTAAATAAACAAGATGATTTAAAAAATAAATTAGATAATTTAAAAAAAGAAAATGAATCTAAAGAAACTATGAAGGCTGAAGATTTATTAAATAAACTTAATAAAATGAAAGAAAAATAATAGATTTTGTATAGTAGATAATTTAAGATTTTCTTAAATTATTTTTTTACTTATTATTCATTTTTGATTAATTTTGGAGTGATGGTTATGAAAAATAAAAAAATAATTTATTTTTGTAAAATTATAAATTTGTTATTTATTAATATTGCTTTGATATACATTATTAAAAATTGTAAATATAATTTAATGCATCCTGATGGAATGGCAATTAATTCTTTTTTTTTCATTAGTGTATACATTAATTTTTGGAGTATTTTGCATTGTTTATGATGTTAAAACGATTAATTGTATAGAAAAAAAAGATATTAAACTTATGATATTAGATTTTATTATAATTTCATTTTATATAATGGTAATTATTACTGCTGTTATTACTTTAGTTGAACGTTTATTTTATAAGTATTATTTAAATTATATTAAATGAAACTTAAAATGTACAAATTTATTTTATGTTTCTTATTAATTATTGTAAATTTGATGTATTCGTTTTATAATTAATATGGTGGAAATATGAAGAATATTTATAATTATACATTAGAAGATTTAGAAAACTATTTTTTTAATATTAATGAGAAAAAATTTAAAGCAAAACAAGTATATGATTGGTTATATGTTAAAAGAGTTAGTACTTTTGATGAAATGACTAATATAAAGAAAGAGTTGATTAGTAAACTTAGTATTGATTTTAATATGGAATTTATTACTATTAAGAAGGTACAAACAAGTGAAACTACTAATAAATATTTATTTGAATTATTAGATGGAAACTATATTGAAGCAGTTTTAATGAAACATGATTATGGAGATAGTATATGTGTTTCTAGTCAAGTTGGTTGTAATATGGGATGTAAGTTTTGTGAAAGTGGTAGACTTAAAAAAGTACGTAATTTAGAAACTTATGAAATAGTTGAACAAATATTATTAGTTGAAAAAGACATTGGTAAAAGAATAGATTCTGTTGTAGTTATGGGAATAGGTGAACCATTTGATAACTATGATAATATTATGAAATTTGTATATATTATTAATAGTCCATTTGGTATAAATATAGGTGCTAGACATATTACTATTTCTACGAGTGGTTTAGTTAATAAGATTGAAGAATTTAGTAAATGTCCTTTACAAGTTAATTTAGCAGTTAGTTTACATGCTCCTAATGATGAGATTAGAAATAGTATTATGCCTGTAAACAAAGCGTATAGTATAGATATGTTAATTAGTAGTTTAAAGAAATATATTGCAAAAACTAATAGACGAGTTACTATAGAATATGTTATGCTTAATAGTGTTAATGATAGTATAGAGTGTGCTAAAGAGTTAGCTAATCTATTACATGGTATGAATGTATATGTTAATTTAATACCTTATAATGAAACTAGTCATATAGAATTTAAGAAGAGTAGTAAAGATACTATTTTAAAATTCTATGATACTTTAAAGAAACGTGGTATAAATGTAACTATTAGACGAGAGTTCGGTGCTGGAATAGATGCAGCATGTGGACAACTTCGTGCTAAAGAGGGTGATAAAAATTGAAATCATTTTACTTAACAGATTCTGGGAGAGTTAGAAGTCATAATGAAGATTCAGTAACAATTGTTAAAAATCTTAGTGGAGAGCATTTGATGATAGTTGCTGATGGAATGGGTGGACATAGAGCAGGAGAGATTGCAAGTTCTATGGTTGTAACACATTTAGGAAGTAGATTTTCTAATTTATCAACTATCGGAACTAAATTTGATGCAGTTAATTGGTTAAATGAAAATATTAATACAATAAATACTAACATTTTAAAATATACTGAAGAAAATCCTGAATCTACTGGAATGGGTACAACAGTTGTACTCGCAGTTGTTACAAAAGACTTTTTGATTTTTGGTAATATAGGTGATTCTAGTGGATTTGTATTTAAAAATAAGAAATTACATAAAATAACAAAAGATCATACATTAGTTAATTTATTAGTTGAAACTGGAGAAATTGCTCCAGAAGAAGCATTAAATCATCCGAAGAAAAATGTATTAATGAAAGCATTAGGAACTGAAACTAAGCAAGTGTTAGATACATTTGATGTTGATACTAATGTAGATGCAATAATGCTATGTAGTGATGGATTAACTAATATGTTGACTGTTGAACAAATAGAAAAAGTACTTAATGATGATGAACTTAGAATAGAAGATAAATTAATAAAAATAATTAAGAAGTGTAATGCTAGAGGTGGTACTGATAATATATCAATAGCATATCTAGTGAAGGATGGTGAATAGTTTATGATTATGAAGGGGCAAAAGATTAATGATCGTTATCAGATTATAAAAACCATTGGTGAAGGTGGTATGGCAAATGTATATCTAGCATATGATACTATACTAGATAGAAATGTTGCCGTTAAAGTATTAAGAGGAGATTTAGCAACTGATGAAAAGTTTGTTAGACGTTTTCAAAGAGAAGCTTTAAGTGCAAGTAGTTTAAGTCATCCTAATATTGTAGAAGTATATGATGTTGGTGAAGATAATGGTTTATATTATATAGTAATGGAATATATAGAAGGTAAGCATTTAAAACAATTATTAAAAAAACGTGGTAGTTTAACTGTTAGAGAAGTAGTAGATATAATGATGCAGGTTACTGATGGTATGTCTGCTGCTCATGATTCTTATATAATACATAGAGATATAAAACCACAAAATATTATGATACTTGAAAATGGTTTAATTAAAATAACTGATTTCGGTATTGCAATGGCACTTAATGCAACACAACTTACACAAACTAATTCAGTTATGGGTAGTGTACATTATTTACCTCCTGAACAGGCTTGTGGCAAGACAGCAACAATTCAAAGTGATGTTTATTCAATGGGAATATTGATGTTTGAACTTTTAACTGGTAGTGTTCCATTTAAAGGAGACAATGCGGTTGAAATTGCTTTGAAACATATTAAAGAAAGTATTCCTTATGTTAAGGATATAAATGATAGCATACCCACTAGTGTTGCTAACATAGTTAAGCGAGCAACTGCTAAAAATTTAAAAAATAGATATCAAGATGCTAGAGAAATGCATGAAGATTTAAAAACTTGTTTAGATGAAGCTAGACTTGATGAAGAAGTATATGAATTTTCTTATCCGGAAATAGAAGAAGATAAAAAACAAAAGAAAGCAGTTAATGAACTTGAAAATACTAAAGTAGAAGAACCTAAAAAGGAAGAAGTTAAAGTTGAAAAAATTACTGTAGATGATGATAAAATTGAAAAGAAGAAAGAAAATAAACTTCTAATGGTACTTGCGATAGTATTTACTGGATTGATTGTAATTGTTACTGCATTAGTGTTCTTATTACCAAAATTAACTGAAGCCAAAGATGTTAAAATTCCTGATGTTTCTAACTTATCTGTCCAGGAAGCAGAAAGTGAGTTAGAGAATAAAGGATTTAAAGTTGCAGCAGAAACTAAAGATGCAACAAGTGACAGTGTTGAAGTTGGTAATGTAGTTAAGACTAGTCCTGCAAGTGGTAGAACTGTTAAAGAAGGTTCAACAATTACGTTATATATATCTGTTGGTGAAGGTGGATATACATTAGAAGACTTTAAAGGTAAAAATTATTTAGAAGTAAAAGGGTATTTAGAAAATACTTATAAATTATATGTTGAAGTAAAAGAAGACGAATTAGAAGATATTAATCAATATGAAAAAGGTACTATTATAAAAACTGAACCAGAAGCTGGTACTCTTTTAAAAGAGGGAGATACAGTTAAATTACATATACCAGATTCTAGTGTTACATATCCTGATTTTACAAGTGGAGAATATAGCTTAAAAGATATAGAAACTTTTGCTAGTAAATATAACATTAATTTATCAGTAGAATATACAGAAACTAATGAATATGAAGTTGGAAAAATATACAAACAAAGTAGAGATCCAGGAAGCATAGTTACTGAAAATTCTGAATTGAAAATATATATTGCTAGTGAAGTAACTAATGAAGAAATTACAGATTAGAGGGTTTATGGAAGGTAAAATAGTAAAAATAATTAGTAATTTATATACAGTAGAGGCGAATAATAAATTATATGAATGTAGAGCAAGGGGTAAGATTAGATATGATAAACTTACTCCTTTAGTTGGTGATAAAGTAAATTTTGATGAAAAAGAAAACTATATATTAGAAATATTACCTAGAAAAAATAATTTAGATAGACCTAGTATTTCTAATATAGATAGTGCTTTAATAATAACTAGTGTTAAAAAACCTGATTTATCACTAAACTTATTAGATAAACAAATTACATTGTGTATGATAAATAATATAGAACCTATTATAGTATTTACTAAATTAGATTTATTAAAAAATAGTGAATTAAAATATATAAAATTTATTATGAAATATTATTCTAGTATTGGTATTAAAGTTTGTACTAATAATAATTTATTTAAATTAAAAAGGTATATAAAAAATAAAACATTGGTACTAACTGGACAAACTGGTGCTGGTAAAAGTAGTTTACTTAATAAATTAGATAAAAAATTAAATCTTGCTACTAATGAAATAAGTGAAGCATTAGGACGTGGTAAACATACTACTAGACATGTAGAATTATTTAAATATAAAACGTCTTTTATAGCAGATACTCCTGGATTTAGTTCTTTGGATTTAAATGATGTTAGCTTAGATGATATAAAAAATTCGTTTATAGAATTTAGTAGAGTAGAATGTCCATATAAAGATTGTACACATACAAAAGAAAAAGAATGTAAGATAAAAGAATTGGTTAATAATAAAAAAATATTAAAAAGTAGATATGAAAATTATTTAGGGTTGGTGAATATGTATGGAAATAGCCGTGTCTTTTCTAAAAAGTAAATATAATTTAAAAGATACAATAGATAAAATAAATAAAACAGATGTAGAATATATACACGTTGATGTAATGGATGGTAATTTTGTTCCTAATATATCTTGTATATATAATGATGTTAAAGATGTATTAAAGAATACTAATAAGATGTTAGATATACATTTGATGGTTGATAATCCTAT
This sequence comes from uncultured Mycoplasmatota bacterium, assembly GCA_900548725.1. Classification (GTDB taxonomy): domain Bacteria; phylum Bacillota_I; class Bacilli_A; order RF39; family UBA660; genus UMGS1124. Next base: position 4,260 of record URLV01000037.1, on the reverse strand, counting down.
AAAATATATACTAGAATATAAGAATTTATCACCTAAATTTATTACAATACATAGTGAAATAAATAATAATATAGATGATTTAGTTGATTTGATTAAGAGTTATGGTATTGGAGTGGGTTTAAGTATAAAGCCTAAAACTAGTGTAGAGTTTATAGAAAAATATTTAGATAAGGTTGATAATGTTTTGATAATGAGTGTAGAGCCTGGAAAAGGTGGACAAAAGTTTATGGATAGTGTAGTTTATAAAATTGATATTTTAGATAAAATAAGAAAGAATAAAAAATTAAATTATAAGATAAGTATTGATGGTGGAATAAATAAAGATACTATTGATAAAGTTAGAAATGTAGACTTTGTTATTAGTGGTTCATATATTTGTATGAATGATGATTATCAATCTATGATAGATAATTTAAGATAAAAAATATTCTTTTTGTTTAAAATTATTATAAAAAAACAGTTATAATTTATAGTATTGATAGTAAATATATTAATGCTGTTTTAATTGGAAAACTTGTTGACAAGTAAAAAAATATATGTTAGAATTTTTATTCAGTATCAGGAGGAATAAAATATGATTAAGTTAGATATACCAAAAGTTAATATAGAGTTTTATTATGAAGAAAAAACGTATAATTTATATAAAAGAGAAGATATAATTGTAATAAAAGAAAACGGTGTAGATGGAGTTTATTATTTTTATTTTCAAGATGATAATATTTATGTTTTTAAAAATTGTATTAATGATAATAATATTATTAGCAATATTGAAAAAAAAGAATGTCTAAAAAGAATGTATAAAGTTATAGAGATTAGTACTTTAATGCAAGATGTTATAGATAAAGAAGATATAAAAAAATTAATAAGGTAGGAAATGTTTTATTAATTTTTTTATTGTGATATAATTTATTTGTGAGTATGTGAAAATTGTATGATGATTAAAAAAATTATAGGAAGGAAGAATATATGAAAGCGTTAATTACTGGTGGAAGTAGTGGTATTGGTAGAGATATGGCGTATTATTTATCTGATTTAGGTTATGATTTAATATTAGTTGGTAGAGATAAAGAAGAATTAGAAAATGTTAAAAATAAATGTAAAACGGATATTACTATTTATGATTATGATTTAAGTGTTTTAGAAAACGTTTATAAAATATATGATAATTGTAAAAATGATGATATTGATATATTAATAAATAATGCTGGTTTTGGATTATTTGGTAATTTTATTGATACAGATTTAGAAACTGAATTAAATATGATAAATGTAAATATAGTTGCTGTACATGTTTTGACAAAATTATTTTTGAAAGATTTTGTTAAAAAAGATAGAGGTTATATTTTGAATGTTGCTTCTAGTGCAGGTTTTATGGCTGGTCCTAAACTATCTACATATTATGCAACCAAAAATTATGTTTTAAGAAGTAGTTTAGCTATATATGAAGAATTAAGACATATGAAGTCTAATGTAAAGATTAGTGTACTTTGTCCTGGACCTGTAAATACTAATTTTAATAAGGTTGCAGGAGGAAGCTTTAATACAAAAAGTGCTACTAGTCAATATGTTGCTAAATATGCAATAGATAAAATGTTTAAAAACAAATTAATTATTATACCAACATTTAAAATGAAAGTAGCTATATTTATGACTAGATTAATACCAACTAAATTATTATTAAAAATTAATTATAATATTCAAAATATAAAAATAAAAAAATATAATAAAAAAAAAATATAAATTGAAGGTTGATACTTGAAATAGGTATCTTTTTTTGATAATATTTTATTAGGGTAGTAATACCGTTGTGATATTAAATAAGAAAATTAAATTTACGATTCATAAAAAATTAAAAATTATATCTCTTTCCCAACTCCCCCAAAATCGTTGGGGGGGGGGGGTATAAAGAAATATAATTTTTTGTGTAATAAGAAGGAGAGTGGGAATATGAATCGTAAGCAAAAAATAACTATTAGTATAACGGGAATAGTTTTGATTTTATTAATATTGATAGGACTAACTTATGCATATTACTTAACAACAATAAAGGGCAATACTAATGAAAAATCATTAACAGTAAGTTTAGCAAAGTTAGAATTAAAATATGATGATGGTAATGGTTTGATAAGTAAAGAAAATATGATGCCAGGAGATAAAATTGTAAAAACTTTTAGCGTGGAAAATAAAGGAAATAGAGAAGTAGAAAATTATACAGTATATTTAGAAAATATAATAAATGAATTTGAAGACAAAAAAGATTTATATTTAACCCTAAAATGTAGTTCAACAGAAGGGGATTGTAACGGAAATAATCTAATATATCCAAGTAATGATGGAGTAATAGCCGTAAATAATATAAAAGTAGGAGAAATACAAAGTTTTGAATTAACAGTAGAGTTTTTAGAAACTAATGATTTGCAAAATGATAACATGTACAAAAAATTTGAAGGAAACGTAAAGATACTAGATATAAGAAGTGCAAAAGGTGAAGTAGTAAAAAATGAAGAATCAGAAAGTATCTTTGTAGATAATGCAAAAGCAATAAAGAATTTTAAAATATATGGAAATAGCTTACAAAATATTTCTACACAATCTAGTAATTTATGTTCATCATTTAAATATGGTAAATGGGAATTAACAAATGGTGCATATGTTGATGATGATGGTAATTTAACATTACCAGATTTAACATCGAAAGCAGATATAAAAATACCATGGAATAAAAGAAGTGATTCTGTAAATGTTAGTTATTTGTTAGTTAGTGGTGGTAATGCACATATAAATATTACATATAATGATGAAAACGGAAAGAAATTAAGTGGAAATGGTTCTGCTTTTAAGGATAAGGAAGATAATTATCAGGTTCGTGTTACTTTTGGTGGTAACAATGATTATGGAGTAGCAATACAGAATTCTTCATATTTAGTTTTATCTTTTCAACGTTCAACTGGTTATGCTGCAAATGAATATAAAGTAAAAAATATTATGGTAAGTGCTGATAGTGTTAAATATGATGAATTTATACCTGACAGTCCATCCCTTGAATATCCAAGTGAAATCAACAGTGTAGGAGATTTAATTACTGATACAAATGATGTAAATAATGGAAAATATAAAATAGAACTTAAAACTACTGGAAAAAATCTAATGGATATGGATAAAATGTTGTCATATTCAAATTATGTTATAAAAAACGGTAATGAATATACTTTTACTACAAATCCAAAAATGTATACTAATGGAATAAAAATAAATTTAAAAAAAGGTACAAAAATAACTTCAAGTGGTAAAGTAACAAATGTAACAGGAAATAATTTCAGAGTTGATGCAGTTTTAAAAAACGGAAAAGCTCAGATGATAACAGGTTATAGCAAAACTGATCTTAACACTGAAGTGGATATAGGAACTACTACTACATTAAATGATGATGTAGAATATATAAGATTTAATTGGACTACTGCTGGTAAATATACTATAAAAGATTTTCAAATAGAAATTGGAGATACTGCAACTGATTATGAAACTTATCATGAAAAAATAAAAAATATATATTTAGATGAACCGTTAAGAAAAATAGGAGACTATAGTGATTATATAGATTTAATAAATAAGAAAGTTGTTAGAAATGTTGGAAACGCGACATTTGATGGCAAGGAGAAAATTGGTGAATATGGTTATGGATTATACTATGAAAAAAAACATAGATTAACTGAAGCTATGAGTAATTATTTTAAATATACATCTAATGTTGAAAAAGGTAGCGAAAAGTTTACAAGTACTGTTAATGTTAATGCATTTCATTTTTATACAAATAAAACAGTTGATGAATTTAAAACATTTATAAGTAATGCAAAATCAAACAATAATCCTTTAAAAATAAATTATGTATTGGAAACACCAATAGAAGAAAATATTTTTTACGACGAATTAAACATAATAAATAATATAAACAATATAACAATAAATACAAATACAAAATTAAGTAGAATTGATTTAGAATATTTAAAATAGTTGATTTAGAATTAAAAATAAATAGAGTAGTAAACTTTTAAGAAGAAAGGAATAATAAAATGACAAGAAAACAAAAAATAATAGTTAGTATAACTGGAATATTTCTAGTACTAATGATATTAGTAGGCTTAACATATGCTTACTTCCTAACTAAAATAACTGGAAATACTAATACAAAATCAATAAGTGTAAGTACAGCAAATCTAGTACTAGAGTATGGAGAAAATACTAATGTAGTACAAGGAATTA
>URLV01000036.1 GCA_900548725.1 uncultured Mycoplasmatota bacterium | reverse complement strand
TGAGTATAGAACTCAACTAGGGTTTAAATAAATATCTTTTTATTGTCTACTTTTTGTTGACAAGTTTATATTACTATCTATCTATCTCAGTTTCCACATTAGTAGCATCATCAACTACAATATTTCTATCTGTTAATATATCTGTATCAATACTTTGTATCTTTTCTTCAACTACATTATCTAACAAACTTAAAGTTCCATTATCATCTTTTATTTTTCGAATAACTTTTTTATTAACTAAATCAACATAATCACATACATCACTTAAACATCTTAATGGTTCTTTAATATATATTGAATATACATTTTCGCTATAAGGCTCATAATCAGTCATTATATCATTTTTTTCTATTTGTATACTATTTAAATCAATTATATTTTTATTATTATTTAATCTTAATATAATAGTCTTAAGAAGAGAATTACTATTATGATTAAAAGTATAATAAACTTTTATTTTTTTGTTTAATTCTAAGTTATTAAAAACATAACTAAGATATTTACTATTATTATCATAAATTAAAATACTTATATTTTTATTATATTTTCCAATTTCCAAAAGTGTTACATAAAATGATATTGTATAAGTTTGGTTAGAAGGTATTTTTAAATTATTTATATTAATTGCGAAAGCCCCTGCAGAATGTGCATAAACTTTCAAACCTTCCGCACCTTTAGCGGTCAAAATATTATTTTCTAAAGAATACTCATCTAAATTAGCATAAGTAGTAGTACATTTATCTAAATTAAACAAATTCTTCCCAACACTTTTTATATCAACTTTATACATACCATTAAATCTATCAGTATCATTACTAACTAATGTTCCTAATCCATCAGTATTACCATAAATATTTAATTTATTATAATTATATTCACTATCTCTTATATTAACTTTAGCTTCAATATTTTTATCCATATCATCACTTTGATCTAAGTTTGTTTCATGATAAGTCAAAGTTAAAGTATAAGTATGTGTTTCTCCAACTTTAATAGAATTTGTAATTATAGAATTATCATATATTGGGAACGTATCATCTGAACCGCCACATGTTCCAATATCACTTTTACACTCTAACTCATACGTTAAATCATTATAATATTTTAATTCATTTATTACGTTTTCTAAAATAACTTCATAACTATCAATATCTCCAGTTCCTGTATTTTTAACTGTAAATGTTTTACTTTTAATTACTTCTCCTGGTTGTATTTTATCTACTTTTATAAAACCATTACCATCACCATAGGTAAGTTCCAATTTCCCAGCACTTACATCTACACTTTTATCATTAGTATTTCCTTTTACTTTGGCTGTAAAATATGCGTATGTTATACCAAATAATGCAAATATTAATAACAATATTGCAATCATACTTGTAATTATTCTTTTTTTTACATTATCTATATCATGCATATCTATTCCTACCTTCATAACAATAATTTTATAGTAATATTTAAAAAAATTCAATATATTTTACAAAATTTATAAAAATAAATTGACAAAGTATACATAAGTATAGTAAAATTTATTTATCGGGCATGGAGTGATACTCAAGAGGCTGAAGAGGCGTCCCTGCTAAGGATGTAGAGCGGGTAACTGCTGCGAGGGTTCAAATCCCTCTCACTCCGCCATTTAGAAAAAATAAAAGTCTTGAATTTGTTTCAAGGCTTTTTTCATATCTTTATTTATTAGGTTTTTTTATATATTTTAATATATTTTTATTTTCTAAATAATCTTCTATAGAAGTTTTAGTATATTTACCATTTGTATAACAATAAACGTTTATATATTTTAAAAGTACATCAATATTTTTATTTGATATTATAGTTTTTAAAGCATCATCTAATATAACATATATTTTAGCTGTTCCACTTTTTCTAATATTACTTACTTCATATAAATAATTATCTTCACTACTAATATAATATGGGATAGTATTACTACATAAACTATATAATAATCTATATGAATCAGAGTTAAAAGTATTTACTGTTTCACTTCTTATAGAATCTATTGCAATAAAATGATATTCTTTTAATTCATATTTGTCCTGTCCTTTTTTTATTAAGTCGATTTTATATCCTTTATATTTTTCTAATAATTCTTTATTTTCAGTATAAAAATATATATCATTTACTATATCATCTTGTTTTAATTCTTGCCTAGTTTGTTTTATGCTTTGTTTTGAAATGATATTTTCTGTATCTTTTATTTCGTAAACGCCTTTATTTTTATTGTATTTTAGTACAAAAATATATCCAGTATTAATATCAGATACTTTTAGATTAGTTAATGTATTATATTTTAGAAGATTAATTTCTTTTGATTCTTCTTTTTTTAAATAATAACTTTTATTACGTTTTTCATATTCTTTTATTACTAATGGATTATATTTTTTTGCTTCTTCTTCTATTAATTCAAACGCAAAAGAAATATTTTTTCTCTTTTTTTCTACTATATCTACAAAAGAGTCTAGATTTTCTATATAACTTGTAAAATAAAGTATTGGTTCTATTTTTATTGAACCGTCTTTTTCTCTTTTTAATATTTTTAGTTTTTCATTATATGGACTTATTTCTAAATCTAATTTATTGTCATTTATTAAATCTTTATAATTAATAAAATATTTTTTCATTTAAAACCACCCTTTATTTTTTTAAATATTCTATACCTTCTTTAAAAGTACTAATACTAACTAATTCTATATCTAAATTATGTTTCTTTTTATATTTTAAAGCTTCTTCATAATTATCTTTAGGAACTAGCATAATATCTGCACCTTTATTTACTGCTCCAGCAAGTTTATAAGTTACTCCGCCTATTTCACCTACATTACCTTCATTATCTATTGTTCCAGTACCTGCAATTATTCTTCCTTTTGTTATATCATTCTCAGTAATTGCATTATATATTGCAAGTGCAGTCATAAATCCACCGCTAGAACCAGATTCACTTTGATTACTTTTAACTTCAACATTTTTTTTACTATCATATTCATTAATTACAGCAGAAGTTAATCCAACTTTAGCATTACCGTCCAAATCAATTAATTCTGCATAGCACTTTATATTTTTACCATTACGTACTACATCAAATGTTATTTTATCACCAACTTTTTTATTTGTTATATATTTTTGCATTTTCGTAAATGTAGTAAATTCTATATTATCATATTTTACTATGTTATCAAATAATTTTAAGTCAGTTTTTGCATTCTCATAAATATATGTAACATAATTATTACTTTTTTTAATAGAATAATCAACACCAGCAGAGTTATATGCAACCATATAAGCATTAGAAATACTTTCATATAAGTAGTATTTATCTATCTTAATTGTTTCATCTATATCTCCATCATATGTAATATCATCGTTACTAACTATATCCCAGGTAGGTATAACTTTTGCTAACAAGTAAGTTGGTATAGTACCTTTAACTAATTTAACATATGTCATATTAATACTACCTTTACTTTTATTAATGTTGCTTTTACTTTCAATTCTACTATCTAAATTAATTAATCCACCAGGACTATATATACTAAAATCCAACTGAAAATTAAACAATAAATATATAAATACTATTATAAGTATTCCCTTATAATTTTCTTTAAAAAACTTTTTTATACTATTAAATATTCTTTTCATATCTCATCACCTAACTATTATATCATAATACTCATGAATTTTTTAAGAATTAAATAAATATATTTTATTATGAAAAATAAATTAACTAAACTAACTATAATATTTTTCTTTATACTAATATTTATTAAAAAAGATATAATGTATTACACTATATATAATACTGTTATTTTATGGTTTAAAAATATTGTCCCAAATTTACTACCTATGTTTATTATTACAAGTTTAATTATAGAATCTAATTTAATTATTAATATATGTAATATTTTTGGTAAATTATTTAATAAAATATTTAAATGTTCTAATTATGGTATATTTATATATTTTTTAAGTTTATTTACTGGTAGTCCTTCTAATGCTAAATATATAAATGATTTAGTAAATAATAATTTAATATCAAATACTTTATCAGATAAACTATTACTATTTACTTCTAATTATAATATTTTATTAATATATAGTTTACTTACTTTATATTTAAATAAGTCCATATCAATTAAAATAATAAGTATTATAGTTATGTCTAATATTATAGTAGGTTTAATATTTAGAAATATAAATTATATAGATTTAAAAACAAATTATATTAAAAGAAAAATAAATATATCTAAAATTATAAAAAATACTATTGATACTTTATTAATGATATTAGGAACTTTAATATTTTTTAATATTATAATTAATCTTTTACCAATAAAAAATATGTTATTAAAAAATATATTAAATGGATTTTTAGAAATAACTACTGGATTAAAGGGATTAGAATATTTAGATATAAGTACAAATATTAAAATTTTACTAAGTACAATATATTTATCCTTTGGAGGATTATCTATTCATACACAAATAAAAAGTATCTTACCAGATACTAATTATACTTTATTTTTAAAATCAAGATTGTATGCAGTTATTATTTCGATTGTATTATTAATTATTTTTATAATATGAAATTAATATTGAATAATCTTTTCCATCACTACCTATTATTGGTATTTCAATTTTATGAAAAATATCTTTATCTAATGTTATTGCATTTATCTCATTATATAGTTTTGTTGGTCCACTTGAATTACTATACTTTATTTCAAATCCAGATTTTATATTTCCACTATCATCTACGTTGTATTTTTCAAATTCAGGAAGTAATCTAGTTGCTTTCGTATTACCATGTATATATGAAATAACGTAAGAGTTTTTATTTTTATAATAGTATATGCCTAAGTGAGCAACGTTACTATTATCATCATTAAAAATAAATTTAATACATTCGCTAGCTTTTTGTTTATCTTCTAAACTATCTTTATATGTGTTGTATGTTTTATAAAAATCATTTATTTCACAAGTGTTTAATTTTAAACTATCTGCTTTATCCAAATCTTCTTCTATATTTTTTAATATTAGAGCTTTATTAATTAAATAATCTGAATTGATACTTGCTTCATCATTCATATCTTTTACATCAACTAATAAATTAAATAAGAATATAAGAACTATAGAGATTAATGCTATAGAAATAATTATTTCAACTAATGTAATACCTTTTTTATTTAGTTTCATTAATCCCACTCCAAACTAGATATATATGTTTCATATAAAATATTGCCTTGAGTATCTTTTACCTCTTCATTACCTGTATCTTTAACTACTCTCTTATACTCAACAATTAATAATTTATCTTCATTTTTAACATCTAACTTTTTTATATAATCTATCATATATGCATCCACTTTATCTTCTTTGCCACCAAAATTATTTAGATTAGTTAATAAATATATTTTTTCTACTCCATATAGTGATTTTAAATTATTGGAATTGCTAATTTTGCTAAGGTAATTAGTGATATTAGCAGAAATATCATCTACATTAATTCCCAAAGTACTTTGATTATTTTGCATGTAATCTTTTATATATTTAGTTATATATATGTATTCACTTGTATCATATTTATTTTCAGTACGCAGTTTAGACAATATCTTATTATATGAAGAAAATATCGTAAGAAGTGCAACTGATACTACTACAATAACAACTATAGTTTCCATTAATACAAAACCTTTTTTATTCATTATTTCACCTACTCTACAATATATGTGGTACCTGTTGCATCATTTTCTACTTTGCATACCTTTTTCCTATCATTAATAGATAATTCTTTTTTTTGTCTGTAGTTTAATTCACTACAATTACTACTAACATATCCTTCGGTAGTTGTATAAGTTGGGTCTTCAATATCCCCGCTAGGAACACCAGATTTAATACAAAGGTTGTCATTTATTTTATAAGACTTATTGCCAGCATTATCCTTAAAACTATAAAGTATTTTATTATAATAAGTCGGATTCATGTATCCCGTATCAATATCATTTAATATAATATTAGCCACAGAATCTGACTTGTCCAAACTATATAAAATTATTTTATTATTATTATAATCAATTTTACTTATGACATAAAGCTCTGCACCATTTACATTATCACAAGATACAGTTATCCCAATAAAACTTCCTACTTCAAAATCTTGTATACCCATAGTACTATTTATATCATCCTTTATACCTTTTTCTATAGTGTTTAATAAAACTTTATTTTGTAAATAATCAGCTATTATAGTTAGAAAAAGAGTAATAAATATTAGAAAAAAAGAATAAATTAAACTTGTTGCAATAAAACCTTTATTATTCATATAATCACTCTACTTTACATAATTAAGTATATAATAAATAATAATATTTTACAATTGTTTTCGTTAAATCTTTTTGTCTAAATAATTACATCTTTTACATAATTCTTCACATTTTTTATTATTTTTAAAATTATTTAACATATTCTGATATCTACTACTATTAATAATTGTTTCTAAATCATCTTTAAAAATATTTCCTAATTTAATATTGCCTTTACTATCTAAACAGCATGGTACAACAGTACCATCTACAAGTATTCCTATATGATCTTTTAATGCGTAACATGTACCATTTTCATTTATTTTATTATTATTTAAATCAGGCCATGTAAACTCTTCATTTATACTTATAAAAATATTATTTTTGATAGTACTATTATTTTTTATATTATCTATTTTTAAATTTGTATTATATTTTTTATTAATCATATCTAGTATATTTTTGCTATATTTATTTTTTACCCAAAATCTATATGAAATATAAGTTTTATCTTTTAAAATATCAACTGCATTGAATATATTATTCATGTAATCTTCTAAACTTATTCCATATAATTCGTTATAACTTTGTAAAGATATATTTATTTGTCTTATATTATCATTATTAATTATATTATTTATTAAGTATCCGTTAGTTGTAATATTTACATTAAAATTTTTGCTAGAATAATCAATAAATTTATTAATTTCTGGATGTAGTAATGGTTCACCTAGAATGTGTAGATATATGTAATTAGTATATTTTTTTATTTTATTTAATATTGTTTTGAATTCGTCAAAACTCATATATTTTTTTATTCTTTTATTTTTAATACAAAAATCACATGCTAAATTACAATTATTTGTTATTTCAATATATATTTTTTTATACATAATATTCTCCTACTTAAAAAAGTTATAGAATTATAACTTAAAATCATTAATGAAATCATCTATTGTCATTTCTTTAATTTCATTATCTTCAATTTTTTTAGGCATTTCTATAACTTCTTCACTTACAATAACTAATTCTTTTGATAATGCAACATTTTTATATTTTTCTTTAGATATATTACTTCCAGTACTTACTTCGTCCATTATAGGTATATCAGTATTTTTTATTGTAATAACTTCATCATTTATTAATAATATATTATCATTCTTATTAGTTATAAATGCGTTTATTATCTCATAATTAGTAGATTTTACTTTTTTAATTAATGTGCTTCCACGTTTTGCACGAGATAAACTATTTAATTCTGATATCTTTATACGTTTTGCAGTATTTTTATTAGTAAATATAGTTAAATATTCGTCGGTATCTTTATATGTTAAACCACATACTAAAGTATCGTCTTTTAAATTTATTCCTTTAACACCGCTTGCTTTTGTACCTGCAACTGGTATTTCGTCAATGCTATAATTTAAGTAATATCCAGTTTTTGTTATTAAAATATTTTTATTTTCACTTAATGTTGCGCTAACAATTTTATCCTTATCTTTTAATTTCATTGCAGTATATGTTTTACTTGTTCTACTTACTATAAAATCAGATAATTTTGTACGTTTAACCATACCTTGTTCTGAATACAATACAATATCTAAATCTTTATTACCTTCGGTTATTACGAAAGATTTAACTACTTCATCATCAGGACTAATACTAACGTAATTGCTTACATGTTTTCCTAAATCTTTCCATTTTGTACTAATAATTTCATGAATTGGTAAGAAAATATAATTTCCTAAACTAGTAATAATTAATAATTTATTTAATGTATTAGTATCATACATATCTATTACATAATCTCCAGGTTTTAATCCAGTTAATTCTTCACTTGATGAATAAGATTTTTTACTAACTTTCTTTAAATAACCATCATGAGTTAATACAACTATTACATTCTCTTTTATAATTAAATCGTTGGCATCAATTTTTATTTCATTTACTACTTCACTAATTTCTGTTTTTCTTGGAATGCTATATTCTTTTTTTATAGAATTTAATTCCTTTTTAATTACACTATCTAATTTTTTAGGATTTTCTAAAATTTCGTTTAATAATTCTATAGCTTGTCTTAATTTAGCTAATTTTTCTTCTAGAACTGTTACATCAAAATTAGTTAATCTATAAAGTTGTAAATCTAATATTGCAGTTGCTTGTTCTACTGTAAAATCAAATTCACTAACTAAATTATCTCTAGCATCGCCTTTATTTTTACTTTTTCTAATACATGCAATAACTTCATCTAATATGCTTAATGCTTTTACTAAACCTTCTAAAGTGTGTATTTCTTTTTTTGCAGTTGCTAAATCAAATTCACTTCTTAAACGAATAACTTCTCTTTGATGATTGATATATGCATCTAATATTGGTATTATACCTAAAAGTTTTGGTCTTCTATTAACTATTGTTACCATGTTATAGTTATAATTGGCTTGTAAGTCTGTATTTTTTAATAAATAATTTAATACTAAATTTTTATCTGCACCAGTTTTTAAATCAATAACTATTCTAATATTAGAATCTTTATCAGATTCATCTCTTACTTCAGCGATGCCATCTATTTTTTTATCTAATCTAATATTATCTATTTTATTTACTAATTGTTGTTTATTAACTTCAAATGGTATTTCAGATATAACAATTTGGTCTTTGCCTTTATTTTTTACAAATTCACATCTACTACTTACAACAACTTTACCACGACCTTTTGAAAAAGCATCTTTTATTCCATCTAAGCCTTCAACAATTCCTCCTGTAGGAAAATCAGGCCCTTTAACAATATTCATTATATCTTCTAGTGTTGAATTAGGTTTTTCTATACGTAATATTGTTGCATCTATTATTTCGCCTAAGTTATGTGGTGGAATATTTGTTGCATATCCTGCACTAATACCAGTTGTTCCATTAACTAAAAGATTTGGAAATTTTGCCGGTAAAACTGTTGGTTCCATCAAAGTATCACTATAGTTAGGAGCCATCATTACAGTATTTTTATCTATATCTCTTAATAATTCTTCTGTTATTTTAGCAAGACGAGTTTCTGTATAACGATATGCTGCTGGTCCATCACCATCTATTGAACCATTATTACCATCTATTTCTACTAATATATGGTTTTGTTTCCAATCTTGGCTCATTCTTACCATTGCTTCATAAACTGATGAATCACCATGTGGGTGATATTTACCTAATACAATACCTACTGCATTTGCACATTTTTTAAATTGTTTATCATATGTATTGTGATCTTTATACATAGCATATATTATTCTTCTTTGTACAGGCTTTAAACCATCTCTAACATCTGGTATTGCTCTATCTTGTATTATATATTTGGAGTATCTAGCAAAGCGTTCCTCCATTATTTCTTCTAAACTATATTCATGTATTTTGTTTAATACGTTTTCCATACATTCACATCCTATAGAATATTTTATCAAATTTTGTTTAATTTACAAAGAAAAATTGACAAATATAAGTCAATTTTCATAACATCATAATCATATTTTTAGATAATTTTGTTATTTTTGATATTTTATCTGTAGAGTAGCCTTCATTTTTTAATGCTTTTGCCAATGAAATTTTTTCTTTTTCGAGTTCTTGTTTATTTTGTTCGAACTCTTTTTGTATTATTTTCTATTTTTCTTCTATCTTGTTCTACAAACATTAGCATTGATTTTTCAAATTCATTTAACTTACTATTAGTATAATGTTTTTTCTTTAGATAGTCAAGATTAATATGTAATATTCTTATACCATTATACACAGATATTTTATATTTGTTAAATAATAATTTAGAATCATTTATAAAATTATTTTTACTTATTACATCATAATTATCTATGTTTATTAATATGTTTTTATATCTTGTGTATAATTATTATTATTACTTAAACTTGATGTATGTTCTAAAAATAAATACCAATAGTTTTTATCTATGTGTTTTTGTTTGTTACTATTATTGATTTCTAATATTATGTATATTTTTTTATATTTAAGTATTATATCACTATGACCATTATTATGACCTACTACGTTTGTTGGTATTTCACCATTAACAATACTTAAATTTTCTTTTAAATCATTATAATCATAACCTAATAAATAATTTAGAAAATAGCATAAGTAGTCTAAAGATTATTTATTTAAAAATACATTTTTAAAAGTCAAATCAAATTGTAAATTAAATAGTAAATTTTTATTATTTATAATATTATCATAAGT
>URLV01000035.1 GCA_900548725.1 uncultured Mycoplasmatota bacterium | reverse complement strand
CCTCTGGTGTATCTGTTGTAACGCCAGTTGCAGTGCAGAGTAGCTATGTATGGAAGGGATAACCGCTGAAAGCATCTAAGCGGGAAGCCCCCTCCAAGATGAGTTTTCCCAAATTAAGTAAGGACCCTTGAAGACTACAAGGTAGATAGGCTAGAGGTGGAAGAATAGTGATATTTTGAGCTGACTAGTACTAATAGTCCGAGGATTTAATCATAAAATTAAGGATAGTTTGAGAGAGAAAAAAAGGATGTAACAAAGAGCATTATCAAGTTTTTAAAGGACAATATAAAAAAGTAAAATGGTGGCGATAGCTGAGTGGAAATACCTGTACCCATCCCGAACACAGAAGTCAAGCACTCAAACGTCGAAAATAGTGGAAGCGAAGATAGAAAGCTGCCATTTTTTTTGCGTTAAAATAATATAAAATACTTGCATAAAGTATAATTAATTATTTGCATTTTTTGTTGAAAAAAGTCGTATTTTATTATATAATTTAAGTAGTGTAGTGTTAAAGAAAGGAAACATATATTATGACAAATAAAGAACTTGCAGATTTAATATTTCCTAACGTTTCAAGCGATACAGAAGTATACGAAAAAAGATATCCTGAAAGGAATCTAAAAGAAGGTGCAGTTGTTTCAAGATTTGCACCAAGCCCTACAGGATTTGTACATATGGGAAGCCTTTTAAGTGCATTTATTGAAAGTTTTGTTCCTAAAACAACTGATGGCGTTTTCTATTTAAGAATTGAAGATACTGATGGAAAAAGAAGTGTTGAAAATGGAATTAACGGAATTATAAAAGATTTAAAAGACTTTAATATTATTCCAGATGAAGGTATGATTTCAGAAAAAGAATCTATCGGTAATTATGGACCATATATTCAAAGTGAAAGAAAAGAAATATATGAATCATATGCAAAAAAATTAATTGAAGAAGGCTTAGCTTATCCATGTTTTTGTACTGAAAAAGATTTAACAATTATGAGAGAAAAACAAGAACATAAAAAGACAAGAATAGGTTACTATGGAAACTGGGCAAAATGTAGAAATCTTACAAACAAAGAAAGAGCCGAAAAAATAAAAAATGGTGAGAAATACATCATTAGATTAAAATCACCAGGTAATTTCGAACACAAAATAATATTAAATGATTTAGTACGCGGTAAAATTGAAATGCCAGAAAATGATATCGATGTAGTTTTAATAAAAGGCGATGGATTACCAATTTATCATTTTGCACATGCAATTGATGATCATTTGATGAGAACAACTCATGTACTACGTGGAGAAGAATGGATATCATCTTATCCAATTCATACACAATTATTCAATATATTAAGATTTAAAGAACCTAAATATGGACACTTAGGCCTAATCATGAAAATTGACGAAACTGGTGCAAGAAGAAAATTAAGTAAAAGAAAAGACCCTGAAGCAGCAGTAAGTTATTATCATGAAAAAGGCATTCCTATAGAAGCAGTAAAATTATATTTATTAACGATAGCAAATTCAAATTTTGAAGCTTGGCTTGATGCAAATCCAAATGCTTCAATATATGATTTTAAATTTGATTTCAAAAAGATGAGTGATAGTGGTTCACTGTTTGATGTTGAAAAGTTATTAAATATTTCTAAAAATTACATAAGTAAACTAACAGCACAAGAAGTTTATAACAACTTAGAAAAATATACGGAAGAATATGATAAAGATTTCAATAAAATTATAACTTCTAATAAAGAATACACAACTAACATTTTAAATATAGAAAGAGAACAAAAGAAACCACGAAAAGATTATGCTTCATATAGTGATATTAAGAACCATATTTGGTATATGTTTGATGAATTATTTAATTCTAACAACGCTAATTATGAATTTCAAAAAATAAACGACAAAGAGGAAATTAAAAATATATTAAATGAATACGTTACAAATTATTACAACGAAGAAGATGACAAAGAGACATGGTTTAATAAAATAAAACAATTGTGTGATAAATTAAACTATGCTAGTAATATGAAAGACTACAAAGGAAATCCTGAACAATACAAAGGAAATGTTGCAGATATTTCAACAGTAATAAGAGTAACATTAACAACAAAATGTATGACACCTGATTTGTATGAAATAATGAAATTGTTAGGTAAAGAAAGAATTATAAAAAGAATAACAATGTTAAATGTGGATTAGTATAAACTTTTCCACTTTTTTTTAGGAAGGAGGGCATATGAAGAAAGTTGAATTATTATCTCCGTCAGGAAATAAAGAAATGTTAAAAAGCGCAATACATAATGGCGCAGATGCCGTATACTTATCAGGAATAAAATTTGGTGCAAGAAAATTTGCAGATAATTTTACCAATGAGGAGCTAGTTAACGCAATTAAATATGCACATTTATACGGTGTTAAAGTATATGTAACTATAAATACTTTAATAAAAGACAATGAAGTTAAAGATTTTATCGAATATGTAGAATTTTTACATAAAAATAATGTGGATGCAGTTTTAATGCAAGATATTGGTATGATTTACTTAGTAAGAAAAACATTTCCAAATTTAGAAATACATGCTTCAACTCAATTTCATAATCACAATGTAGAAGATTTAAAATTTTTAAAATCAATTGGAATTAAAAGAGCCGTACTTGCTAGAGAATTATCTATAAATGACATAAAGAATTTGGATGTTGATATAGAAAAAGAAGTGTTTGTCCACGGAGCATTATGTATATGTTATTCTGGAGAATGTCTAATGTCGAGTATTATAATGAACCGTAGTGGAAACAGAGGATGTTGTGCAGGAATGTGTAGACTCCCGTATAGGTTGTATGAAAATGAAAAACGATTAATGACGGAAGGAGATTATTTACTTAGTACAAAAGAATTATGTACTTTAGAAAACTTAAAAGATATTCTAGATGCAAATATTGATTCTATAAAAATTGAAGGTAGAATGAAAAGCCCTGAGTATGTTGGATATGTA
Source organism: uncultured Mycoplasmatota bacterium (assembly GCA_900548725.1). Classification (GTDB taxonomy): domain Bacteria; phylum Bacillota_I; class Bacilli_A; order RF39; family UBA660; genus UMGS1124. The sequence goes on along the minus strand of URLV01000035.1, from coordinate 8,013 downwards.
ACTAAATTATATAGAAAAGCCTTAAATCAATACTATGAAAACAAACAAATAAAATTCACAGAAGAAGAAATAAATAATTTAAAAGTACTATACAATAGAGAATTTACAAAAGGTTATATTCTTAACGATAACGAAAACATAATAAATCAAATTTCTCCAAATCATAAAGGAATTAAAATTGGAAAAGTAATTAAAATAACTGATAAATATATAAAAATAAAATTAGAAAAAGAATTAAATCAAGAAGACGCAATTAGATTTAATAATTCTAACTTAGGAATGTATGCAAACTTTATATATGATGAAAATAAAAAACTAATTAACAAAGGCAAAATAAATCAAATCATATTAATTGATAATAAAGTTGATTTAAAGGAACTTGATGATGTTTACAAAACAATTGATATAAAATTAATAAATGAAATTAAGAATTATGAAGAAAAGAAAATACCTATTGAAATAGAAGCAATAATAAAAAAAGATAGACCTATAGAAATAAAATTTAAAGATGAAAACAACATTGTAGAAACAAAAGGACCAAAACCAGAAATTGCACTTTCAAATCCAATAACAAAAGAAATTGTTGAAGAAAAATTAACTAAATTAGGAAATTCCATTTATACATGTAAAAATTTTAGAATTAATTTAGATGAAAATATGTTTATACCTATAAAAGAACTTAATGTTATAAGAAGAACTCTTATCGAAGAACTAAATAACAAAAGGTTAGAAAATAAAACAGAATTTAAAAAAGTAAATTGTAATTATAAAAAATCAAATATAACAGAAACAAATTCTATATCTATCTTAATTGATACCGAACAAGATTATTTAGATTTAAACAAATTCAATCTAAATTTTTATACAGAAAATAAAGAAATTTATGAAAAATATAAAAATAATAAAAATATTTATTTCAGACTAAAAAGGGTTATAAATAATTTTGAAGAATATAAAAATGAAAAATTATTAATTAACGATATTGGTGCAATAAATAAGTATAAAGATAATAACGAGATTAATGCTGATATATACAGTAATGTAACAAATTGTTATAGTGCAAAATTTTTATCAGAATTAGGAGTTAAAAGAATAGGCGTTTCTCCAGAATTAAGTATAGAAGAAGCAAATAATTTATATGAAACATATATTAAAGTATTTAACGAAACTCCAAACTTAGAAGTACAAATATATGGAAAAATAGAATTAATGTTGTTAAAACATTGTGTTATCAAAACAAACATAAATAAAGAACATAAATGTAATATGAATTGTAAAAAAAATAATTACTATTTAGAAGATAGGAATAATAAGAAATATAAATTAATAACAAATAATTGTTATACAAAATTATTAAATTATAAAGCAGTAAATTATCTAAATAAAATTAACAATCTAAAAATAAAAAACTATTACATATCTTTAATAGATATAACAAAAAAAGAAAGAGAAGAAATAATAAAATTTTTAAAGGAGAACAATAATGATAAAATTTATAATAGTTGAAGATGAAGTAAAATGGAGTAACGAATATAAACGGATAATAAATGATGTATTTTTCAAAAGTAACAAAGAATATGAAATAAATGCATTTGAAAAATATAACAACGAATTAAAGAATATAATCCATGATAACAGTGAACAAAAAATATATTTAATGGATTTAGACTTAGACTCTAAACATACTGGAATGGATATATTAAGAGAAATAAGAGATGTGGATTGGGATAGTGAGATAATTGTTTTAACTAATCATGATAGAATGTTTGAAACAGTACATAAAGAAATTTATAAAACTTTTGACTTTATAGAAAAATTTGATAATTTTGAAAAAAGATTAAAAACTGATTTAAAGAAAATAGAAAAGATGAAATTTGATAAAGGTAAATTTATCTATGATAATAGGAGAATAAATATTCAATTATATTATAAAGACATTATTTACATATACAGGGATACAGTAGATAGAAAGTTAGTTATTAAAACTACTAGTAACGAGTTCATAGTAAATCTATCAATATCAGAAATATTAGGTATGCTTGATAAAAGATTTAAGCAATGTCATAGAAGTTGCATTATCAATGAAGATAGAATTGTTATAAAAGATTATGTAAATGCAACATTTACTACAGATACAGGTGAAGTTGTTCCTATGTTATCAAGAAAGTTTCAAGAGGTGGAAAAATGAGTTTAAAGTACTTATTATATATTTTGTTTTTAGAGTCTATACTAACAGTAACAATGATTTACTCATTTAAACAATTATCAAAATGTGAATTAAAACTTAATATATATAAAATATTATTAATTATTTTAGAAATAGTTTTAGTAAGTTTAAATAATATTTATAATTTACTTTGCATAAGAATATTATGTGCATTTATAATATCAATCTTATTAAATAAAATTTTATTTAGAGTTAATCTAAAAAAGACAATTTTATATACTTTTATTTATTCGTTTGTTAGTATTTTATGTGAGTTATTAATGGCATTGTTAGTTACCAGCAATTTGAAAAACATTGATTTTTTTAATACAACAATGTGGGTTAAAACATTATTTAATTTTATAAATATATTAATATTGTTATTATTTTTTAGTAACAAAAAGATCATTGATTTTTTTAATAAAATAGAAAATTTATTTTGTAATAGTAATGATTTTTATGGATATGTTTTAATATTTACATCATTTATAACTTTCATTGAAGTAATTAGAGCAAAAGATCTTAATAATCACTATGTATTATTTATAAGCAGTGTTTGTTTTATATTTATTATTCTTAGCGTAATAATCATTTTAAACGAAAAAAAGTCAAATTTGGTATTATCTGATAGAAATAAAAATATTTTATCAACAAATCAAGCATATAAAAAGACTATTGAAGAATGTAGGGAATTGAAACATAATTTCAAACATGACTTATATAGTTTAAAATTAGTTGATGAAAATGAATTAGATAATACTATAGAAAAATTAATAAAAAAATATAAAAAACAGTTTGATTGGATTAATGATTTAGAAAAAATACCAGAAGGTATTCAAGGCATCATCTATTTAAAACAAAAAGAAGCAGAAAAAAATAATGTTAAAATAATCGCAAATGTTAAAGATATTAAAGGGAATTATAAAAATATTATTAATATAAGTAATATATTAGGAATACTAATAGATAATGCAGTAGAAGCAACAAAAAATACTTCTAATAATTTTGTAGTAGTAAATTTTATGGAAGAAAATAACAAATTACAAATAAATATATTAAATAATTTCAATAATGAAATAGATTGTGAATTAATAGGTACTAAAAATTATAGTACAAAAAAAAGAAATTCTGGTATAGGCTTAAATTATGTAAATAAAGTAAAGGATAAAAATATAAAAGTAGGTTTTACTGTAGAAAATAATGTTTTTATAAGTAAGATAGAATTAATAAACAAAAAATAGAAGGTTTCACTAAAATTATAGTGAAATTTTTTTAATTTAAATCAATAAAAAACTAGTAAAATTTAACTAGTTTTTTAACAAAAATCAATTTATTTAATTAATGATTCTGGACATTCAGGTTCATCAAAAATCCAATGAGTTGTAAATGGAGTAGCAGCAACAGCAGCACCTAATTTTGCTAATAGTTCTAACATTTTATTTACCTCCTTCCTTTTTTTGTTTAAATAAATATATATCATTTAAATTAAACCTAACTTTTTGTCCCATTAAGATATATCCTAATGGATTTATTAATAATCCTTCTAAAAACATTGAAGCAACTATTAAATTAGATATACTAGGTAATTTATTAATTATAAATAAATACATAGTACAAATTATTAATGAAGTAAATTTAAATTTCATTTTTCTTGTTTTATTAATCATAGGTCTTTTGTCTGTGTCCGCTGGACTAAAAATTAAAAAGTTAATAAATAAAATAATCCAGAATATATTTTTTGTTAATATATTAATCTTTAAAATACTAAATAAATAAGGAGTTCCCAACAAAAGTAATGTACTAAATATCCAGCATTGAAAATTTGTCTTTGCATGACAACCAAAACTTACACTTCTCAATATAGAATAAAATATTAAAAAAATTATAAATTTCTTAAAAAAACCTAATAATAAAGATAATACTATGATGGCTGTAGTTTTTGTTATTAAAGAATATAAACCCAGTAGTCCATATTTTATTTCTTCCAACTTAATATCGTCAAAATCATAATTATTATTAATTCTAACCATTATATTATTTACTACTTTTTCTTTCATATTTTTTTCCTTTACTATAAACATCATAAAATAAAAAAAGTCGAAAAATGTCTAGAATGCACAAATCATTACTTAAATGGTCTGAATAGCAAGCAAAAAAAATGTATCGTTAATTTTTATGCTAAACAAACACAAAATCTTATATTTTGAACATAGGTTACATATAAATACATGTTTTTTGATATACTGAGGATGTCACTGTGAGAGAAAAATAGTAAATTGTCGACAAAAATTAATTTAGTATCAGCTGTGGACATGGAGTAAAAATATTTTTTTGGAAAGGATGATAGCTGTGCGTGGTAAGGTAAAGTGGTTCAATAATGAAAAAGGATATGGATTCATTGAATATAATGATTTAGAAGATATCTTCGTTCATTATTCAGCCATTAAAAAAGAAGGCTACAAAACTCTAAAAGAAGGAGATATTGTTGACTTCAAACTAATCGAAACAGGCAAAGGCTTGCAAGCTATAGAAGTTTGCCAAGTAGAATTAACTACAGTATTGTAGTTTTTTTCTTGTTTTGATATAATTTAAATAGGAGAGTGATATTATGAAATTAAATATTAGAGGAGATAAATTAGTTGTAACTGATGCAATAAAAAATTACATTGAAGATAAAACAAAAAGATTAGAAAAATATTTTGATAATGATGATATTGAAGCAAAAGTAATAGTTAAAGTTGCTAATAACAAAGAAATTATTGAAATAACTATACCAACTAACAAGTATACTTTACGTGCAGAAGAAAGAAATGATGATTTATATGCTGCAATAGATTTAGTATTAGACAAATTAGAAAGACAAATTAGAAAAAATAAAACAAGATTAAATGATAGATATAAAAAAGAAAATTTTATGGATTTCAATTTTGATTTCATAGAAGAATTTGAAAATGATATAGATGAAGATGAAGATTTAATTGTTAAAAGAAAAACAATTGATGTAAAACCTATGGACGAAGAAGAAGCAATTTTACAAATGGAATTGTTAAATCATGACTTCTTTATGTTCAAAAATGTTGATGAAGACTGCATTTCAGTACTTTATAGAAGAAAAGATGGTAAATTTGGTATATTAAATTCAAATTAAGAGTGTAAAACTCTTTTTTTCTATGTTATAATATATATTATCGGAGGAATTAATATGGGAATTATTAAAAGATTAGTAGATACAGAATATAAAGAATTAAAGAGGTTTAGAAAAATTGCAGATGAAATAGAGGCATTAGATGAAGAATATTCTAAAATGTCAGATAAAGATTTACAAGGAATGACAGATAAATTAAAAGCAGAACTTGCTAGTGGTAAAACTTTAGATGACATCATAGTTCCTGCATTTGCAACAGCAAGAGAAGCTGCATATAGAAAGATAGGAGAAAAACCATTCTATGTTCAATTATTAGGTGGACTTGCAATTCACTTTGGTAATATAGCAGAAATGAAAACTGGTGAAGGTAAAACATTAACAACAATTTTACCAGCTTACCTAAATGCATTATCTGGTGAAGGTGTACATGTTATTACTGTAAATGAATACTTAACACAACGTAATGCAGAATGGATGGGACCAATATTTGAATTTTTAGGAATAAGTGTTGGTGTTAATTTAAGAGAATTATCTCCTATAGAAAAAAGAAAAGTTTATAATTGTGATATAACATATACAACAAATAATGAAGTAGGTTTCGATTATTTAAGAGATAATATGGTAATGAGAAAAGAAGATAGATGTTTAAGACCACTTAACTTCTGTATTCTAGATGAAGTTGACTCTATGTTAATAGATGAAGCAAGAACTCCATTAATCATATCAGGTGGAAAATTTAATTCAGCAAACCTTTATAGAGATGCTGATAAAGCAGTAAAGAAATTAAATAAAGAAACTGATTATACTTTAGATGAAAAAACTAAATCTGTTTTATTAACAGAAGAAGGGTCAGAAAAATTAGAAAAACATTTTAAATTAGATAACTTATACGATGTAGAAAATGCTGCATTAGTCCATCATATTAACCAAGCATTAAAAGCAAATTATGGTATGGCTAATGACGTTGATTATGTTGTTAAAGATGGAGAAGTATTAATAGTAGATCAATTTACTGGACGTTTAATGCAAGGAAGACAATTTTCAGATGGATTACATCAAGCTATAGAAGCTAAAGAAGGAGTTAAAATTAATGAAGAAACTCAAACATTAGCAACTATAACATTCCAAAATTTATTTAGAATGTATAAAAAAATAGCTGGTATGACTGGTACTGCAAAAACAGAAGAAGAAGAATTTAGAGATATTTATAACATGTATGTTATTGAAATACCAACAAATAGACCATGTATAAGAGAAGATATGGTAGATAAAATTTATTCTACTGAAAAAGGTAAATATAAAGCAATAGTTGAATTTATTAAAAAGGTTCATGCAACAGGACAACCAATATTAGTTGGTACAATTTCTGTTGAATCAAACGAAAGATTAAGTAAACTATTACAAAAAGAAAAATTACCTCATGAAGTATTAAATGCTAAAAACCATGCAAGAGAAGCTGAAATAATTGCTAAAGCTGGTGAAATAGGAGCAATAACAATTGCAACTAACATGGCTGGTCGTGGTACAGATATCAAACTAGCACCTGGTGTAAAAGAATTAGGTGGATTATGTGTAATAGGTACTGAAAGACATGAATCACGTCGTATAGATAACCAATTACGTGGACGTGCTGGACGTCAAGGAGACCCAGGTTATTCACAATTCTTTATATCTTTTGAAGATGAATTAATGAGAAGATTTGGTGCAGAAAAAGTTAGAGATATAATAAAAAGAACTGGTTATCCAGAAGATCAAGATATAACTAATAAATTCTTAAGTCGTCAAATTGAAGGCGCACAAAAGAAAGTAGAAGGAAACAACTACGATATGCGTAAAAACTTACTTGATTATGATAACATAGTAAGTGAACAAAGAAAAATAATCTATGATAGAAGAAATGAATTAATAGATTCAGAAAATGTTAATGACATTTCTATAGAAGTTATAAGAGATTTCATAGATAAATTAGTAAACGATCATATCGCTCCAGAAGGATACTTAACTGATAATGATTATGAAGCAATAGTAAATCATATGAATGCAAATATATTAAGACGTCATAAGATTACTGTAGATGAAATAAAATCAAAAAATCCAAGTGAAGTTGCTGATAAAATAAGTGATGTTATAGTTGAAGAATTAAATGCCAAAGTTAAAGATATTCCAGAATCAGTTATAAACGATTTTGAAAGACATATTTCTTTAAAAGTAATAGATGAAGCATGGGTTAAACATATAAGTTCAATGGAACAATTAAGAGAAGGTATTGGACTACGTGGTTATGCACAAACAAATCCATTACAAGCTTATGCAATGGAAGGATATCAAATATTTGAAAGAATGGAAGATTCTATTGATGAACAAATAGCTAATTTCTTACTACACATGCAAATAACTCAAAATAATAATTCTAAAACTAATAAAGTTGAAAAAACAAATGATACTAAAGAACCACTAAAAAAATCTCCTAAAAAGAACGATAAAAAAGTTGGAAGAAATGATAAGTGTCCATGTGGAAGTGGAAAAAAATACAAACAATGCTGTGGGAAGTAGCATAAAATAACGGAAAACTAATAATTATAAAAATTATAAATTGGTTCGATTTTTATAACTTGTCCACAAAATATTAAAAATATGTAGTAAAATAAAGGTGTGAACAATG
>URLV01000034.1 GCA_900548725.1 uncultured Mycoplasmatota bacterium | reverse complement strand
TATGTATCTTTTGCAAATAAAACATGGAGAATAGTTCGTATCAATGGTGATGGAACAATAAGATTAGTATTAGATGATGTTGCAAAAGATTCAAGTGGAAATGCAATAAATACTAAATTTAATACAAACTCTAACGATAATGCATATGTTGGATATATGTATGGAACCGCAGGAAGTACAACATATGATGCAACACACAAGAATATTAATGATAGTACAATAAAAACAGTGGTAGATAAATGGTATGAAGATAATTTAAAAACAAATTATGCAAACTATTTAGCAGATACATTATTTTGTAATGATAAAACTTTAGCATCAAGTGGTATAGGTGGAGTAACAACTCAATTAGGTTATGGAAAAAATACAACATATTATGCATCAACAGAAAGATTATACTATAGTACAGGAACAACAGATATAACAACTGCAAAACCAACATTTAAATGTGCAGAAAGTGCAACAAATGATTATTCTAGGTTTACAGTAGATGTTGCAACACTTTCAAATGGAAATAAAACAAATGGTAATTTAAAATATCCAGTAGGACTGTTAACACCGGATGAAGTATCGTTTGCTGGTGTTTATAAATATGGACAAACAAACAAATCATATTATTTATATAATTCATCTATAACTTCTAATTTGTGTTATTCGTCTCCGAGCTACTATGATGGTTCGGGTGCGTTTGGGTGGACCGTTGTTGGGCCGTATGGTATCGTCATGAGCGGCCGCGTCGACACCGCTTTCGCTTTCCGTCCTAGTATCAATTTAAAGGCGAATGTACTTATAAACGGTGGAGATGGATCTAAATCAAATCCATACACTGTAAAATTAAGTTAGAAAGTAGCAATACTTTCTTTTTTTTGATATAATTAATTTTGTTGAAAGGGTTATACTATGAAATTAAGTAAAATTGAAGAATATAAGATATTAGATACTAGTGATGGTATGAAATTAGAAAGTTGGAATGGAATTAAACTTTTAAGACCTGATCCAGAAATTATTTGGAAAGATAAAGATAAAACGTTATGGAGTAACGTTGATGCTAAATATGTTAGAAGTAATAAAGGTGGAGGAGAATGGCAAATATTTAATAAAAATATGCCTAGTACATTTCAAATACATTATGATGATTTAACTTTTAACCTTAAACTTATGGGATTTAAACATACAGGTTTATTTCCTGAACAAGCATATAATTGGACTATGTTAAAACATATTATAAATGGTAAAAAAAATATAAAAGTATTAAACTTATTTGCTTATACTGGTGCTGCTAGTGTTGCTGCATTATCTAGTGGTGCAAGTGTAGTACATGTAGATTCATCACGCGGGATGGTTGACTGGGCTAAAGAAAATGTAAAGTCAAGTAATTTAAGTGATAAATCTATTAGATTTATTGTTGATGATGTAGTTAAATTTGTTGAAAGAGAAATAAGACGTGGTAATAAATATGATATTATACTAATGGATCCTCCATCATTTGGAAGAGGTGCTAATAAAGAAGTTTGGAATATAGAAACAGATTTATATAATTTAGTAGAAAAATGTACAATGCTATTAAGTGATAATCCATTATTATTTTTAATTAATTCATACACAACAGGATTATCCATGACAGTATTAGAAAATATATTAAGATTAACTGTTGGTAAAAAGTATGATGGCTTTATAACCAGTGATGAATTAGGAATAAAAGAAGAATATAGTGATATAATACTTCCATGTGGTATATATGCTCGATGGGAGAAAGAAAAATATTGAATATTATAAAAAATAAATATATAATTAATATGTGAGGTGTGATATGGGAAAATTTTGTACTAATTGTGGTCAAGAATTAGATGATAATGCAACATTTTGTTATAGTTGCGGTAAAAAACTAAATGAAACTACTGAAAAAGTAGAAGAAAAAGAAACTAAAAATACGAAAGAAAATAATCATAGTGGTGTTTCAGTAACAACACAAAAAAGTAAAATTGCTGCTGGATTATTTGGAATCTTCTTAGGTGGATTAGGAATACATAATTTCTACTTAGGTTATAATAGTAAAGGTCTTGCACAACTTCTTATTTCAGTATTATCATGTGGAATATTATCATTTGTAAGTGGTATATGGGGTTTTATAGAAGGAATATTAATACTTACTGGTTCAATTAATACTGATAGTGAAGGCAATCCTTTAAGTGAATAAAAAAATAATAAATATTTTAGTGATAAGTGGGATAATACTTCTACTTATCATTTTATTTTTTAAACCAGTTTGTTTATTTAAACATATATTTAAAATTCCATGTCCCATGTGTGGTATAACAAGAGGAATAAAATGTATTTTAAAATTTAAAATTATAGAATCTTTCAAATACAATATATTATCGATACCAGTATTTATATCAATAATCTTATTCCATATAGTTTATATAATATCAGTTGTTTTAAAAAAAGAATATATATATTGTTATTATAATTATTTTGTGTTACACTATAAAACAATTGTTGTTATATTAATTATAAATTGGGTAATTAACATGATTAAAGGAGTGTAAATATGAACATACTGATAACCGAATTATTATGTTTCGCTTTTATTGTTCAAAAAAGAGATAAAGATTTACAAAATAGAAATTCAATAAATAAAATAAAGGAAACACCATCATTTGAAAATAAAAATTATATGATGCTAGAAAACAAATTTAAAAAATATCTTGTAAATTTTATTGAAACTCTACAAAACAATTTTGATGCTGAAGATTTATCATTTCTTTTTAATAATATTTCATCATTAAAATTAAAAGTATTAGAAAATAATAAGCTACGTAGTATATTATTTCCTAATGAAGCCGCTTATTATGACATATCTAAAAATTGTATTGTGTTTGGAAAAGAAAAATATATTGAAATGTCAATATATCATGAATTATTTCATATGGCAAGTACTGTATATACAAAAGAAAGTAAATTTAGTGGATTTTCACAGTCAATTGAAAAATTATTAAATCATTTTGGTGTAGGATTTACCGAAGGCTATACAGATTTATTAGCTAATCGTTATTTTAATATAACAATTGAATATGATATTGAAGCAGAAATAGCAAAACAAATTGAGAATATTGTTGGAAGAAAAGTTATGGAAAAATTATATTTAAGAGCCGATTTGAAATCTTTAGTATCTGAACTATCTGAATATTCATCTTTAGAAGAAATAAATGATTTTATAAATAATGTTGATATGATATATTTAAATAAGTTTGTAAATAAAAATAAAGTATTGATGAGTTTAACAGCAAACAAAATACTAGGCTTTATTTATAATATTTCTATGAATAAATTAAAAAAAGATAATATATCCAATGAAATACTGACAAAAAATTTAATTGAAACTCAACTTAAATACTTAGCTATTTTATTTGAAAAGCATGGTATAAAGTGTTGGAATTCAAATGAAATTAATAATCTTAATCAAGAGAAGGTAAAAAAATTAAATAATGTAAAATTAATGTCTTTTTATTAAATAATTGATAAACATATTTTAAATATGTTTTTTTTATGATATTATTTAAATAAGGTGGAATAATGAAAAGTAGATTTAAAAATATGGATAAATTTTTATTTTTATTAATGATTATATATACAATACTAGGTTTAGTAATGGTTTTTAGTGCTTCTAGTATGACTGCCGTATTACAATATGGTAGAAGTGAATCATACTTTTTTATAAGACAATTAATATTTGTTATTTTAGCATATATAGCCGGTTTTGTAATACTTTTTATTCCAAATGGACTAATTAGACAATTAAAAAAAACATATAAATTAATTGCATATGCTGCAATAGGATTATTAATTATAACATTAACTTGTACCAAACCAATTAATGGTGCAAATAGTTGGCTAAAAATTGGCAAAATAACTATTCAACCTTCAGAATTTGTTAAAACAATGACAATATGTTTTATTGCATTTGCTTTTAATAATCCTAAAAAAAGTTTTTATAAATTCAAATATTTAATGCCTTTTGTGTATGCAATAATATGTGCAATTTTAATTGCAATGCAACCTGATTTAGGTACTGCAATGATACTTACTATTACTTGTTTCTTTATGTTTTTAAGTTTACCAATAAAAGATGATAAATATGCTAAATTAAAAATATTAGCAGGTGCAGGTGCAGTTATATGTGCATGTATGTTTTTTATGGGAAGTGATTTATTAAAAAATGTTTTAACGAAAGAACAATTAAGTCGTTTAACATATCATAATCCATGTACGAGATATAGTGAAAAAACAGGATATCAAGTATGTAACGGTTATATTGCAATAAATAATGGAGGATTATTTGGCGTAGGGCTTGGTAATAGTAAACAAAAATATTTATACTTACCAGAAGCTTATACAGATTTTATATTTCCAATAGTTGTTGAAGAATTAGGAAGTCTTGCTGGTTCTTTAATAATAGTAGGTTATTTAATAATGCTACTTAGAATAATATTAATTGCAAGAAAAAGTGAGACACTAACGGGTTCTTTATTAGCATATGGGACTGCTACATTAATAATGGCACATCTTTTGGTAAATTTAATGGGAGTTTTAGCAATCATACCATTAACTGGAGTACCATTACCATTCTTAAGTAATGGTGGAAGCTTTGCATTTAACTTAATAGTACTATTATTTATTACTCTAAGAGTTAGTATAGAAAATAAAAATATTAGATTAAAAAAAGAAATAAATAATTTATAGAAAGAAAGGAATGATTATTTTATGAAAATATTAGTAACAGGAGGAACAGGGTATATAGGAAGTCATACTTGTGTAGAATTATTAAACGCAGGTTATGAAATAGTTGTATTAGATAATTTATCTAATTCTAAAGTAGAAGTAGTTGATAAAATTAAAAAAATTACGGGAAAAGATTTTAAGTTTTATGAACAAGATTTATGTAATGAAGAAAAATTAGATTCTTTATTTAAAAATGAAAATATAGATGCAGTAATACATTTTGCTGGATTAAAAGCAGTAGGAGAAAGCGTAGAAAAACCAATATTATATTATCAAAATAATTTAGATAGTACTTTGACTTTATGTAAGATTATGAATAAATATAATGTTAAAAAAATAGTATTTTCTTCTAGTGCAACAGTATATGGAAGTCAAGATATTTTACCAATTAAAGAAACTGCTAGCCTAAGTACAACAAATCCATATGGATCAACAAAATTATTTATAGAATATATTTTGGATGATATTTATAATAGTGATAATGAATGGAGTATAATTAAATTAAGATATTTTAATCCAGTAGGAGCACATGAATCAGGTTTAATCGGTGAAGATCCAAATGGTATACCTAATAATTTAATGCCATATGTTAGTAAAGTAGCAATTGGTGAATTACCTAATTTAAACGTATTTGGAAATGATTATAATACTAAAGATGGTACAGGAGTAAGAGATTATATTCATGTAGTTGATTTAGCTAAAGGGCATATTAAAGCGTTAGAATATATTGATAAAAATAAAGGTAGTATAGCTGTTAACTTAGGTACTGGTATAGGTTATAGTGTACTAGATATTGTAAATGCATATGAAAAAGAAAATAATGTTAAAATACCATATAAAATAGTTAAAAGACGTGAAGGAGATATAGCAGAATGTTATGCTGATCCAGAAAAAGCATTGACTTTACTTAAATGGAAAGCAGAAAAAAATCTAAATGATATGGTAAAAAGTGCATATGATTTTATTATAAATAATAAAAAGTAAAATTTAAATTGCAACGATAAAAAATATATAGTAGAATGTATTTAAGATAGAAAAGTAATTTTGTATCTTAAATATTTTAATTTACGATTCATAAAAAAGATGAACTCAAGACTGTATAACTTCTTTTTCGACCTCGAAATTTTGTTCGGGGGGGGGGGCTATAAGAAGTAAGAATATATAGTCTTTTTTGTGTATTAAAAAATGACAATTAATTAAAATGAAATAATAAAAAATGTAATATAATTTTAAAATTTATTGCATTTTTTTTAAGTTTTGATAAGTTTAATAATTAATTGAAGTATTTAAAATTATATGCGTGTATTTTAAAATTAAAGAAATAACATATTATGAATTTATAATTGTTCTTCTTTTAATTCGACAAATCTTTTATACATTTTATTATATTATAGATAACCATAAAAAATTATTAAAAAATATATTTAAAAAAACACAACTGCACTTTTATATGATATTATATTAGTTAGGAGATTAATGTTATGGAATATATTATAAAGAGTAATTCTTATAGATTATTAAAAAAAGAATTAGATAAATTAACTAAAGATATAGATAAAGAAAATATTAATTATTTTGATATGGATGTTGATAGTATAAAAGATATATTAGATAATGCTAATTATGTTTCTCTATTTGATGATAAAAAATGTATTGTAGTATATAATTCTAATATTTTTGGTACTAAGTTTGAATATAAAAATGAATTAGAAATATTAGAAAAATATTTAAATAATCCAAATGATAATACTACGATTATATTTTTAACAGATAATATTTCTAAAAGTAAGAAATGTGTTAAACTTATTAATAGTAAAGGAAATGTTTTTGAATTAAATAAACCTACTGGAGATAATTTAAAAAAAGAAATTATTAATTATTTAAAAGATTTTAATTTTAAAATTGAAAATAAAGCATTAGATTTATTAATTAAAAGATTAGATAATAATTATGATTATATATTAAATGAATTAGATAAGATTATGATTATAAAAGAAGATTATTTAATAAATGTTGAAGATATAAATAAATATAGTGTAAATATAGAAGAAGTTGATTTATTTAAGTTTGTAGATTTAGTTATTAAGAAAAAAATAGAAGAGTGTTTAGAAGAATTAAAAATTATAGTCGAAAATAATATTGAACCTGCAATAATTTTAAGTATGATTGCTGGTCAATATAGATTAATTTATAGTACTAAAAATTTAATTAAACAAGGATTAAGTGAAAAAACAATTGCTGATGAATTAGACGTACATCCTTATAGAATTAAATTAGCACATGATAATAGTTATAATTATAGTAATATAGAGTTAAAAGATAAAATACTTAGTATAGGTGAATTAGATAGAAAAATAAAGACTGGTGAATTAGATAAATATAATGCATTGAAAATATTTATTATAAATTTATGATTTAATGTTTGTTAGTTAGGTGGTGATGTTGTGAATTATATAAAGGGAAAATTTAAACAATCTATATATAAAAGTGATGTTGGATATAATGTTGGATTATTTAAAATAAGTGAAACTAATGATCCAGAAATGGAAGACTTTATAAAAAAAACAATTACTTTTACTGGATATTTTGATACATTAAATACAGATGATGTTTATATGATGTATGGTAGTTTAGTATATCATGATAGATATGGATATCAATATAGTGTTGCAACTTATGAAAAAGTAGTTCCTACTGGAAAAGATGCTATTGTTGAATTTTTAACTAGTTCTTTAATAAAGGGTTGTGGAGAAAAAACTGCAGAGAAAATAGTTGATATACTAGGAGATAATGCAATAGAAAAAATAAAAGAAGATAAAACATCATTAGATTTAATCCCTAAACTATCTGATACTAAAAAAACAAGTATATATAATTCAATACTTAAATATTATCAATCTAATGAAACAATAATTAAATTAAAAGAATATGGTTTTAGTATAAAAGATAGTATGAAGTTAATTAATATATATGGTAATGGAATACTTAATATAGTAGAAAATAATATATATAGCTTAATAGATGATATAGACTTTAAAACATTAGATAAAATATATTTAGGAATACATAAAGAAACTACTAATTTAAGAATTTTAGCTTGTATTGTTGAAGTAATGAAAAGAATTACATTTAATACTGGAGATACATATTCTTATAAAGATGAGATTATAAAAAGTTTATATGATGAATTTAATATTAATATAAATAGTGATGAATATTTTAGTATGTTATCTAATGAAAATAAGATAGTTATTATTGATAATAAATATTATTTGAAAGAGTATTATGATGCAGAATGTGATATAGTTAAGAAATTAAATGCAATAAATAATAACAAAATAAATATAGAAAAGAATTTAGATAAGTATTTAGAAAAAATAGAAAATGATTTTGAAATAAACTATAATGAAGAACAAAAGAATGCTATTAAAAGTATTTTTGATAGTAATATAGTTATTATTACTGGTGGACCTGGTACTGGTAAAACAACTATTATAAAGGGTATATTAGAGTTATATAAAAGAGTGTTTAAATATTCTAATGATGGCATGAATATGAGAGTTTCATTAATAGCACCTACTGGTAGAGCAAGTAAAAGAATGAGTGAAACTACTAAATATGGTGCTAGTACAATACATAGATATTTAAAATGGAATAAAGAAACTAATACATTTAGTATGAATGAATTTAATAAAACTAATGAAGAATTAATTATAGTAGATGAAACTAGTATGATAGATACCGTACTTTTTGATAGTTTACTCAAAGCTATTAGAAAGAATGTTAAATTAGTTCTAGTGGGTGATGAACATCAATTACCTAGTGTTTCTCCTGGACTTATATTAAATGATTTAATAAATGCTAATAAATTTAAACATATAAAATTAAATAATATTTATAGACAAAGTAATAATTCTTATATACCTATACTTGCTAAAGAAATAAAAAATAAAAGTTTAACAGATTATTTAGATAAGAAAGATGATTATAATTTTATAGAATGTAATACTAGAAGTATAAAAGATCTAATAGTTGATATTGCTAATAAGTCTTTGAAAAAAGGATTAGATGAGAATAGTTTACAAATACTTGCACCTATGTATAAAGGTGAGATCGGTATAGATAATTTAAATGTTATACTTCAAAATATATTTAATCCACATAGTAATCATTTAAAAGAAGTTGTTATTGGGACTATAATATATAGAGTTAATGATAAGGTATTAAATTTAGTAAATGATGTAGATAAAGGAATATATAATGGGGATATTGGTTTTATATATGATATAGATATTAATAGTAAGAGTGATTTTATTAAAGTTAATTTTGATAATAATATTGTTTCTTTTAAAAGAGAAGAGTTAATAAGTATAAAACATGCTTATGCTATTACTATACATAAGGCACAAGGTAGTGAATTTGATAATGTTATTATGCCTATTAGTAAGACATATAATAAGATGTTATATAATAAATTAATATATACTGGAGTATCACGTGCTAAAAATAGTTTAGTTATTATAGGTAGTAGTGAAGCTTTTAAATATTCTGTTAGTAATGATTATAGTGAAGTAAGAAAAACTTCTTTAGTTGATATGTTTATGAATAAAAAATAAATAAGTTAGCATAATAGTACTAAAGGAGAGATTAATATATGAAAGCATTTGGAAAAACTATGATTACTATGGGAGTAATGGCTGGTCTTGGCACTGGTGCTTACTTTTATTTAAAAAATAATAAAAAAGCTTTAAATCAAATTAAAATGACTTATAATTATGAAAAATAAAATATACTAAGGAAAGTTAGTGTATTTTTTAGAAAATTAAGAAATTATATATGTATAAAAATATAGAAAAAAGTGTTGACAAAATATTATTTGATATGTTACTATTTAATTGCATAAGTGATATTACTTATGTATAAAAAAAGCGGTGTACCCAGCCATTAAATTGGGAGTTGAAAAAGCGGTGTACCCAGCCATTAAATTGGGAGTTGAAAAAGCGGTGAACCCAACCATTAATTGGGAGTTGAAAAAGCGGTGAACCCAACCATTAATTGGGAGTTGAAAAAGTGATTAGAGACTTAACTCTAATCTTTTGTTGTTTTTAGAGGAAAAACTAAATTTGAAAAATGGAGGGTTTAAAGTGATAAGAAATTTAAAATTAGTAAAAGTTAATACTAAATATTGTGATTATTTGAGAAAATTTGATAAGAGAGTAGCATATAATAAATATTCTAAAGAATTAAGACCATTTGTAGGAAT
Organism: uncultured Mycoplasmatota bacterium; assembly: GCA_900548725.1. Taxonomy (GTDB): domain Bacteria; phylum Bacillota_I; class Bacilli_A; order RF39; family UBA660; genus UMGS1124. Next base: position 2,022 of record URLV01000034.1, on the reverse strand, counting down.
ATTATTTACAATAGATGAATGTCTATATTTTGCACCTTTGTCTAGTCCTAAAAAGAAACATTTAAAAATGAAAAATAGTATAGATTTTTATAAGATAGATGGTGGCAAGTTAGGTGCAGTTAATTTCAATAATATGATACCTGTTAAAGAAAATTATTACGATATAATTATTTTATATAAAGATGTTTCTAGTAAAGATGAACAAAAATATCATGAATTATTAAAAGATCAATTTGATTGGTTAAATAGACATTATGAACAGGTAAAAAATATTTCTAAAAAATTATATAACTTATATAACAATGATAAATTACCTAGTTCTATAAAACAAAGATGTTGTAATTTTAAATTGTTAGAAGATAAGTGTTTGGAATATAATAAATAATATAAAATACGCTTTTTTATAATTTAATAATAATTTTATGAGAATATATGGTATAATTGTTTGTATCGAGGAGAATGTTTTATGAAAGATAATAAAAATATAACAAGTAGAGATGTAGATTTTGCCAAATGGTATAATGATGTAATTAGAGAAGCTGATTTAGTAGATTATTCAAGTGTTAAAGGTAGTATGATTATAAGACCTTATGGATATGCTATATGGGAGAAAATGGTTGAGGTATTAGATAAAAAATTTAAAGAAACAGGACATGTTAATGTGCAAATGCCAATGTTTATACCTGAATCATTATTGAATATAGAAAAGGACCATGTAGAAGGTTTTGCTCCAGAAGTTGCATGGGTAACAGAAGGTGGAGTTAATAAACTTGATGAAAGAATGTGCGTAAGACCTACTAGTGAAGTATTATTTTGTGATCATTATAAGAAAATTATTAAAAGTTATAGAGATTTACCGGTTTTATATAATCAATGGTGTACTATTGTAAGATGGGAAAAAGAAACTAGACCATTTTTAAGAAGTCGTGAAATATTATGGCAAGAAGGTCATACTATGCATGCTACTGAAAAAGAAGCTAGGGAAGAAACTATTCGTATGCTAAAGGTATATGAAGATTTTCAAAAAAATTATTTAGCAATGCCTGTTATAGTTGGTAAGAAAAGTGATAAAGAAAAATTTGCAGGTGCAGAAGAAACTTATACTATAGAAGCAATGATGTATAATGGAGTTGCACTTCAAAATGGAACTAGTCATTACTTCGGACAAGGTTTTGCTAAAGCTTTTGATATTAAATTTTTAAATAAGGATAATAAATTAGAAGTTCCTTATCAAACTAGTTGGGGGGTTTCAACACGTATGGTAGGCGGTTTGATAATGACACATAGTGATGATTATGGTCTTGTTTTACCTCCAAATATTGCTCCTGTTAAAATATCAATTATACCTATTAAAGAAACAGAAGAAGTATTAACAACTGTAAAATATTTTGAAGATGGATTAAAAGCAAATGATATAACTTATGTTACTGATAATAGTGATAAATCCGCCGGATTTAAATTTGCTAATAGCGAAGTAAAAGGATATCCAATTAGAATAGAAATTGGTCCAAGAGATTTAGAAAATAATTTTGTTACTTTAGTTAGACGTGATACTAGAGAAAAAATTACCGTTGAAAAAAGTGATGCTATAAATAAAATTAAAGAATTATTAATCGAAATACAACATAATTTATATAATAAAGCATTAGAGAGACGTAATAGTATGTTATATAATAATGTTAGTACTTATGAAGAATTAAGAGATATAGCAGAAAATAAACCTGGTTTTGCATTAGTTAATTGGTGTGGTAATGTGGAATGTGAAAATAAAATAAAAGATGATTTAGGTTTAAAATCTCGTTGTATACCAGAAGGTGTTTCTGATACTGATGGATGTTGTGTTGTATGTGGTAAAGAAGCGGTTACTAAAATATATTTTGGTAAACAATATTAAAATAAATTAACTAAAAGTGATTTACAAACATCACTTTTTTTGATAATATTTTTATTAAGGTAGTAATACCAATTAAAAATTTACGATTCGTAAAAAAGATGAAAATAAGACTGTATAACTTCTCTCCC
>URLV01000033.1 GCA_900548725.1 uncultured Mycoplasmatota bacterium | reverse complement strand
AAAAGTCCTCCTTTCTAGAAAGAGAACTTTTAAAGTTTTATATAAAATAAAAACTTACGAACTTTTAAGTCCGTAAGTTGTTTTCAAATGGAGCAAGTGAGCGGAATCGAACCGCCGTCTCAGCCTTGGCAAGGCCGCATACTAACCGCTGTACTACACCTGCGTTCGTTAATAATATATCAAAATTGAAAGATAATTGCAAGTCTTATTGACTTGTTTTTATTAAAATAATATAATTTTGGTATGGAGTTGACGAAATGTTAGGAAGTATTATAAGTTTTATAGGACAAAGTTATGAAGAAAGTAGACATATATACAACATTATAGGTAGTGTATTAGGTATAATGTTAGCATATAAGGCAATTTATTATGCAATAGGATTTTTATTTACAAGAAAATTTAAACCTGCTAAAAAAAATCATAAGTATGGAGTTTTAGTTGCTGCTAGGAATGAAGAGACTGTTATAGGTAATTTACTCGATAGTATAAAAAAACAAGATTATCCTAAAGAATTAATTGATATATTTGTTGTTGCTGATAATTGTACTGATAAGACAGCAGACATTGCTAGAAAACATGGTGCTAAAGTATATGAAAGATTTGATAATGAGCATAAAACAAAAGGTTTTGCATTACAATTTCTTTTTGAAAATATAAAAAAAGATTATGGAATAGAAAACTATGAAGGATATTTTATATTTGATGCTGATAATTTATTAAATAGAAATTATATTAGTAAAATGAATAATGCGTTCGATAGTGGAGAAAAAATAATTACATCGTATAGAAATACAAAAAACTTTGATGAAAATTGGATAGCAAGTACATATGCTATACATTGGTTAAGAAGTATAAGAAGTAATCATAGAGCACGTAGTATTTTACATTTAGCAACTAATATACAAGGAACAGGATTTTTATTTGCTAATGAAATAGTTAGAAATGGATGGAAATATACTGGACTTACGGAAGATAGAGCATTAACTGCTGATGCTGTAAGTCGTGGTTATGAAATTACATATCAAGATGAAGCAGAATTTTTTGATGAACAACCAATAAGTTTAAAAGTTGCTTTAAGACAAAGACTTCGTTGGAGTAAAGGTCACTTAATGGCTTTCGTTGAATCTGGGCCACAATTATTTATAAATATATTCTTTGGAAAATTATTTATAAAAGATAATTGGGGTAAAGAAGAAAAAAAACGTAATATATTTGGTAAAATTGTTGAATCCATTAGACATAGATTTGCATCATATGATACATTAATGCAATTAACACCTATTGTTGTAATTAACTTAGTAAGATGGTTAATAGTAAGTGTTATAATTTATGGATGCTATAGTTATACAAATGGTATAAAAAATTTATATGTATTTGGTGGTAGTACTATAGTTGCTAAATTCTTATCATTTATATTTAATAAACCTTATATAAATATTGAGCCTGGTATAAAATCATTTTTTGTTTCAATGTTAATAGCTATATGGTTAAGATTACTATACAGAATGGGCATTTATTTTGCAAATATGTGGAATGCTATTTATGTATTTATTACAGAAAGAAAAAGAATTAAAAAAATTCCATTTTTGAAAAAAGTTTTATATACATTTACTTGGCCTACGTTTGATATTATAGGAAGATATACAATATATTTAGCATTATTTGTTAAAGTTACTTGGAAACCTATACCTCATGTAAGTAAAGTTACTATAGATGAAGTTGATACTTCAGATGGGGTGAAGTAATGAAAGAGTATATAGATCAAATATTTTATGAAGGTTTAGGATATAGTTTATATGTTCCTGTTGAAAAACTTATAAATAAAATCAATAATAAAAAATTAAGCAAAATTTTAATAAATACGTATAAATTTTTATATTTTGTGTTTAGTTTAATAATTGCTTTAATTATTTTATATGTTAAATTATCGTAAAGTTTAGTAAGAAGTAAAGTGCTAAACTTTTTTTATTTTTTATAGTGTGATATAATTTGGTGTGCGAGGGATATGTTATGAAAAAAAGAAAAGTAAATAACAAAAATATAAAAGACATATTTAATAATTTAAAGAAAAATATAGTTAGATATTTTAAACATAATAGATTATTCTTATCTTACTTATTATTAAGTTTTATAAATTGTTTTGTGGTAAGATATTTAACAGTAGGTAATTGGTATAATTATAAAACTTTATTTATAGATTTATCTGTTAACGCAATATTGGGTAGTTTTGTATATTTATTTAAAGTTAATAAGCAATATTATTATTTAGCAGTATTAATGTTTTTGAATACGTTTGTGTGTACTGTAAATGCTATTTATTATTCTTGGTATTCTTCATTTGCATCATTTAGTTTATTATCTGCTTTAGGACAAGTGGGTGAAGTAGGAGATGCAGTATTAGCAAAATTAAAGGTTATATATTTTATATATTTAATACCATTTGGATTATTTATATATATAAATAGTAGATTAAATAAAAAAGATTATTTTTCATATATGAGGAAGATAGAAAAAGGAAAAACAATGTTTGTTTCTACATTAGCTATATCTACTATATTACTAGGACTTAATATGGCTATGGTTAGTAAAGGAAGTTATAGTAGTTTACAAAAGCAATGGAATAGAGAAAGTATTGTTAAAAGCTTTGGTATTATAATATATCAAGGTAATGATTTATTTCAAACTAGTTATAGTAAAATGAATAGTTTATTTGGTTATGATGAAGCTGCTAGAAAGTTTGTTGATTACTATAATAATAGAGAAGTAGAAGAAAGTGATAATAAATATACAGGAATGTTTGAAGGTAAAAATGTTATTATGATGCACTTGGAAAGTATGATGACTTTCTTTGTAGATTTAAAAATAAATGGAGTTGAAATTACACCTAATTTAAATAAATTAACTAAAGAGGGATTATATTTTAGTAATTTCTATCCTGAAATAAGTGTTGGTACTAGTAGTGATACTGAGTTTACTGTTAATACAAGTTTGCTTCCAGTATCTAGTGGAACAGTTTTTGTTAGTTATTATAATAGAGAATATGTTAGTTTAGAAAAATTATTAAGTGATAAAGGTTATTATACATTTAGTATGCATGGTAATAAAGCTAGTATGTGGAATAGAAATAAAATGCATCCTAGTTTGGGTTATAAAGATATGTATTTTGAAGATAAATATAATATTGATGAAGTAGTTGGACTTGGATTAAGTGACCATTCATTCTATAATCAAATTATGCCTATACTTACTGATATAGAAAATAAAAATACTAATTATATGGGAACAATTATAACATTATCTAATCATACGCCATTTAATGATTTAGAACATTATCCAGAATTAGATTTAACGTATAAAACTACTAAATTAAATGAAGAAACCGGTGTGGAAGAAGAAGTAGTATATGATTATTTAGAAGGAACTAAATTAGGTAATTATATTAAAAGTGCACATTATGCAGATATGGCATTAGGTGAATTCTTTGATAGTATAAATAATAGTGATGCAATGAAAAATACAGTATTTGTTATGTATGGAGATCATGATGCTAAATTAAATAAAAGTGAATTTGATAGATATTATAACTATAACTTTGAAACTGGAGAGATTAAAACTAGTGATGATCCTACTTATATAAATTATGATTATTATCAAAATGAATTAAATAGAAAAACACCATTAATAATATGGAGTAAAAATAAAAAATTAAGAACTGAAGTTAAATATCCAATGGGAATGATAGATGTTCTTCCTACGATTTCTAATATGTTAGGTATTAAAAATGTATTTGCATTAGGACATGATATATTTGAAACTAAAAATGATAATATAGTACCATTTCCTAATGGAAATTACTTAACAAAAAAAGTATATTATAATGCTAGTAAAGAAGAATATATGCCTTTAACTAATGAACCTATAGATGAAAATTATATAAAAGAATGTAAAGATTATACTGAAAATATAATTGAATTATCGAATGATATAATAGTATATGACTTAATAAAGAATGAAAAGGATAGAATAAATAATTATGAAAAATAAGAATAAGAAAAAAAATAAGAATTTATTTAAAAATAAAAATTTTTGGTTGATTATATGTTCTATAGCACTTTTATATTTTATAGGTGGAATAGTTTATGTGAATTTAGATAGAGGTAGTAGTGTAAAAAATAATAAGAATGTAGATAAAGGAATATCTATTAAAGGTTTTGATTATATATTATATGAAGATGATATAGATATTTATAAAGATGAATTTAAAAAATTGAAGAAAAATTTAGAGAGTAGCAATATAAACTATACAGAATATGCTGAGAGTATTAGTAAAATGTTTGTTATGGATTTATATAGTTTAGATGCTAAAAAAAACATGTATGATGTAGGTGGAGTACAATTTGTGTATCCTGATATAAGAGATAATTATAAATTAAATGTTACTAATACATTATATAAATATATGAAAGATAATAGTGATGGTAAAAGAGAACAAGATTTACCTATGGTAAAAAGTGTTAGTATTAAAAATGAAGATGAAACAAAATATAAAATTGGCGAAGAAGAATTTAATGGTTATAAGATAAATCTTGACATAGAATATGTTAAGGATTTAGAATATGATAAAAGTGCTGAGATTATATTAGTTAAAAAAGATAAATATCTATATATAGTTGAAAAAAATTAGGAAGCATTTTGCTTCTTTTTTAGGAGGAATATTATGACTGATATTGAAATTACTAAAAAATTTAAAATGAAAGAAATTAGTGAGTTATGTGATAATCTTGATATGAAAGATTATGATATGTATGGTAAATATAAAGCTAAAATAAATAGAATAGATGCTAATAAAGATGGTAAAGTTATTCTTGTTACTGCAATAAACCCTACACCTTATGGAGAAGGAAAAACAACAGTTGCTATAGGACTTCATGATAGTATGAGAAAATTAGGATATGATTCTATGTTAGTTTTAAGAGAACCATCTATGGGACCTGTTTTTGGAGTTAAAGGTGGCGCAACTGGTGGTGGTTATTCACAAATAGTTCCTATGGAAGATATTAACTTACATTTTACAGGTGATTTTCATGCAATAACAAGTGCAAATAATTTAATAAGTGCATGTATTGATAATAGTATATATTTTGGTAATCCTCTTAGAATTAAAAAAGTATTATTTGAAAGATGTTTAGATGTTAATGATAGAAGTTTAAGAAATGTTAATGTTGGTTATGATACTAAATTTAATATAACTGCTGCAAGTGAAGTTATGGCAATATTTTGTTTAGCAAAAGATTTAGATGATTTAAGACGAAGATTAGATGATGTTATTATTGGGATAGATGAAGATGATAATGAAGTTTATTTAAAAGATTTAAATATAACTGGTTCTTTAATTGTATTATTAAAAGATGCTTTTAAACCAAATTTAGTTCAAACATTATATAATAATCCCGTTATTGTACATGGTGGGCCTTTTGCAAATATAGCACATGGATGTAATAGTGTAGTTGCTACTACTATGGCTAAAAAGATATCTGATTATGTAATATTAGAAGCTGGTTTTGGAAGTGATGCTGGTGCAGTTAAATTTTTTGATATAAAATGTAGAGATAATAATATTAATCCATATTGTGTTTTATTAGTTGCAACAATTAGAGCTTTAAAGTATAATGGTAATAATTCATTAAAAGATGGATTATGTAATTTAGGAGTTCATATAGAAAATTTATCTAAATTTAATCAAAATGTAATTGTTGTATTAAATAAATTTCCTGATGACTCAATAGATGATATTAATATAGTTCGTGAATACGTAAATAGTTTTAATATACCATTTACAGTTAGTACAGCTTATATTGATGGAAAAGATGGAGCTAGTGAAGTTGTTAAAGAAGTTATTAAATGTAAAGAAAAAGAATTGAATTTATTATATAAATTAAATGATACGCTTGAAGATAAAATAGATGTTATGTGTAAAAGTATTTGTAGATGTAATAAAATAGAGTATAGTGATATAGCAAAAGAAAAAATAAAAAGATATTCTAATATAGAATATCCAATATGTATTGCTAAAACACAATATAGTATTAGTGATGATGCTAAAAAACTTGGTGCACCTAGTAATTATACTTTGACTGTTCGAGATATAAAAGTAAATAATGGTGCTAAGTTTATAACTGTATATTTAGGTAATATACTTACTATGCCAGGTCTTTCAAAACATCCTAATGCTTGTAATATTGATTTAGTGAATGATGAAATAGTTGGAATATTCTAACTATTTTTTAATCTTCATCTAAATGCATTACTAAAATACCTATGTTGATTAAACCACATAAACCAACTAATGAATATACTATTCTAGGAATAATAGATTCACTACCAAATAAAGCTTCAACTAAGTTAAAATCTAATAAACCAATTAAACCCCAGTTTATAGCTCCAATAATTGTTATGCATAAGCATATCTTTTGTAATGTATTCATTTTAACCTCTTTTCTGTTCTTATTATGCATAGATTAAAATAAATTATACATTTTTATTTAATTTAATAATTTTTATTTTTTTATGTATAAATAATTATTTAATAAAATATATTTAATTAGAAAAGGGGAGTTTATGAAAAAGTATATAATAATATTATGTATGTTCTTAGGACTATGTGGATGTGGTAAAAGTGATAATGTTGTTAAAAAATTTCAAAATAAAATAGAAAAAGCAGATAATTATATTTTGAAAGGTAATATGTCTATTGTAAGTAATGAAGATACATTTACTTATAAAGTAGAAGCTAGTAAAAGTAAAGAAGGATATTATAAAGTTAGTTTAATAAATCAAACTAATAATCATGAACAAGTTATATTAAAAAATAAAGATGGTGTTTATGTTGTTACACCTGATTTGAATAAAAGTTTTAAATTCCAAAGTGATTGGCCTAATAATGGTAGTCAATCATACTTGATTGATGTTTTGTTAAATGACGTTATTAATGATGATAAAGTTCATGTAGAAAAAGATTATATTCAATGTAAAGTAAATTATCCAAATAATAATACTTTATATAGTGAAAAGATTTATTTAGATAAAGATTATGGAGTTAAGAAAGTTGAAGTATTAGATCAAGATGGTAATGTTAAAATAACTTTAAATGTTAATAGTATTAATTATAAGGCTAAATTTAATGATGAATACTTTTCTTTAGAAAGTTTAATAAGTGAAGATGAAGTTAAAGATGAACAAGATAATATAGACAAGAAAAATACTACAACTACTAAGAAAAATAATGGTGAAACTACTACAACTACGACAACTAAGGTTGGTGATGCAACTAATACAACTACAACAACGACTACTACAAAAGTTCAAAGTGAAGAAAATAATGATATTAAAGAGAATAACAATAATACTAATGAAGAGAATACTAGTAATATATTAAAAGATATAATTTATCCTTTGTATGTTCCACAAAATACACATTTAAGTACTGAAGATACTATTAGTACTGATAATGGTAATAGAGCAATATTAACGTTTAGTGGAGATAGTCCATTTGTACTAATAGAAGAAGTTAGTAGAAGATTTGATGAATTAGAAATTATACCAGTTAATGGAGATCCATTAATAATGAGTGATTGTATTGCTGCTTTATCAAATAATTCATTATATTGGACTAGTAATGGAATAGATTATTATTTAAGTAGTAATAGTTTAGATGGTAAGGAATTAATGACTATTGCTGAAGGATTAACTGGTACAAGTGTAATAGTATCTAGTGAAAAGTAAATTAAAAGTTTACTTTTTTTTATATACTTTAATATTAAAGCTAATTAAAACAAATGAAAAATAATGTGTAAGAACTGTTGATATGTTTAGTATTTTATCTTAAAATAAAATTAAATAAGCTTACTGAGAAAATAAAAATAACGGTTGAATTGAGAATGTAAGTTAGTTGGTTATAATTTATAACTTTCTAAACTTAAAACATTCTAATGAAAAATGTTTGATGTACATTACAAATTGAAATTAATTTAGAAAATTCGACAAAAAATGATATGTAGTTATGATAGAATATTAAATTAAAAAGGAGAAAAATAATGAATCAAGAAAAAATGTATTTAATTAATAAAATATTTAATAATGAAACTATTAGAACAGTATGGGATAAGGAAGATGAGAAATACTACATAAGTGTTGTTGATATAGTTGGTGTTTTAGCTGATAGTAAAGAACCTAGAAAATATTGGAATTGGCTAAAAAATAAATTATTAAAAGAAGAAAAATTTGAAATGTCTAGTGTTACTAGACAGTTGAAATTGAAATCAACTGATGGAAAATATCGTTTGACTGATGTTTGTGATATTGAAGGAATGTTTAGAATAATTGAATCAATTCCTAGTAAAAATGCTGAACCTATAAAAATGTGGCTAGCTAAATTAGGTAGTGAAAGAATGGATGAAGTATTCGATCCATCTATAAGTGTTCAACGTGGTATAGATATTTATCGTGCAAAAGGATATGAAGAAGCGTGGATAAGTAAAAGAATAAAAGGAATGCAAGATAGAAAAAAGTTAACTGATATTTGGAAAGAAGGAGGGGTAAATGGAATTAAAGAATATGCAATTTTAACTAATGAAATATATAAAGGTTGGTCTGGTATGACAGCAAAAGAATTTAAACAATTTAAAGGACTTAGAAAAGAATCTTTAAGAGATAATATGAGTGATATTGAAATTACACTTGCTGACTTAGGAGAAATTGCAACGAGAGAAATTGCTAAAAAACATAAACCACAAGGTTTAAAAGAAAATATAAGTGTTGCAAAACGTGGTGGTAAGATAGCAAATCATGCAAAAGTTGATTTAGAACGTGAAATTGGAGAGAATGTTATAACAAATAATAATAATCTAAATTATAGATATATTGATGATAAGGAAAAAATAGAAAATAAATAAAAAAAATAATTGATATAGGTATAGTAGTGTTAAAGTGAAAAGTAAATTAAAAGTTTACTTTTTTTCATATAATTTAATATGGAAGATATATTAAACAATGATTTAGCTAGGTTAAAATTTGAAGATATTTTATTTATTATTTTTATTATTGCAATATCTTTTAATGTAGTTGCTAATCAATTTCAGAAAAATTATGTTAATACAGGTAATAAAAAAGCTGAGAAGACTGCAAATGATATTTATTTGTTTGTTTTAATTGTTGTTTTATTAATATATTTATATTTTATTTATAGAAATTATGATGCTTATAAGAAGGCTAGTTCTAGTGCTAAAAAACTTTTTAGGATTAAATTACTTGGAAGTGCATTGTTAATTGCTGGAGTATCTTGTTTAATATATTTTCAAACTAATAATCCTGATTTTGTAGGAGCTCCATCTGTGTAAAATATGTGTTTAGTTTATTTAATAATTATTGTTTAATAAATGTCTTTGTACTATAATTTATATGATAGGAGGCATTGATATGAAATGTGTTAAAATAAATGGAAAGAGAGAATTTACTCAAGGTGAAATAGATAAACCTGTAAGTAAAAATGGAAGTGTTGTATTTAAAGTAGAATCATGTGGTATTTGTGGAAGTGATATTCATTATTGGGATATGGGTGAACCTGCTGGGTTAGTGATGGGACATGAATTTTGTGGTACTGTTATTGATCCTGGTTCTAGAGATGATTTAAAAGTTGGAGACAGAATTACTGGACTTCCAATATCTCCATGTGGTGTATGTCATGCTTGTAAGAGTGGTAATCCACAATATTGTAAATTAACTTGGAGTAAAGCAGTTGGTCTATCATTAACTAATCCTGGTGGATATGCAGAGTTTTCTAGTTGTCGAGCTGATATGGTAAAAAAATTACCTGATAACGTATCGAATGATGAGGCTGCAATGGTAGAACCTAGTTCAGTTAGTTTACATGCTGTTAATTTAGGAAAAGTAAAAAAAGATGATAATGTTTTAATTATTGGCGGTGGAATAATTGGATTAATGTGTGCTCTTTTTGCTAAAAAAGCAGGAGCAAAATATGTTGCACTATTAGAAACAAATGAAATGCGTGGTAAAAAATCATTAAAATTTGGTTGCGTTGATGAATATTATAATGCAATTGATGCTAATACAGTTCCAAAGTTGGTAGAAAAAACAGTTGGTGGTTTCGATGTTGTACTTGAATGTTGTGGAAATAGCCCTGCAGTAAGTGAAGCAATAATGGCTGTTAGACCTGGTGGAATGATAGTACTAGTTGGTGTTAGCATGGTACCGATTACAATACCTACTGTAATGACAGTTATGGGAGAAGTAACAATGCAAGGTGCTATTGCATATACAGTTAGTGAATTTGAAAGCGTAATTGATATGATTAGTAAAAAAGAAATAGATGTAGAAAAATATATAGATGATATAGTTGGATTAGATAAAGTACAAGATTCATTCTTAAGACTTACTAATGGAAAAGATGATGCTATTAAAATAATAATACATCCTAATAAATGATATGGAAGATATAAGTTTTAATTATATAAAAGATGGTATTGTTCATGAGTATACAATATTAGATAAATTTACCAAAAATGAAAAAAATTATATAATTTATAATGAAGACAATAATGATGAATTATATGCTAGTTTATATCAAATAATAGACGATAAAATTAAAATAATTGAAATTGTTGATAATAAAGATTATGATATTGTTGATGAATATTTGGAGAATTTATGAGAAAAATCGAATTATTTATAAAAGATGATGGAAGAATTGTTTGTGTGAGTACAATTAATAATAGAGAACGTTATGAATTTTATGATGATAATTTAATTAAATTATATAAAATACTTAGAAGTTCAAATAATATTTTATTTAAGAATAATAATATTTATTATGGAAATAGTGACTATAAAGTTGTTATTAATTCATATAGAAATAATGTAGATAATGAGTTACAAATATTTATTAATAAAATAAAATCTTTGTATATTAAAAACAAAAAAGATAAATTAAGAAATAAAAAAATAAGAAGAGTAAGTGCTTTAGGTGGTGCAATAATAATTACTTTAGGTAGTTATGTCAATACGTTTAAAAATGATAATAGAAATTTAAATTTAAGTAATATTAATTATGAGAGTTATGAAGAATTGAATAATGTAGAATTAACTTTTAATGATAATTTTAAAAATAATGATATAAATACAGAAAATTATGACTTTGATTTTGAAGATAGAACTAATACAGAAAAGTATATAAATACTAAAAACAATTATGGAGATATAATAAGTGAAATATCAAATGAATATGGTATTGATCCTAAAATTATGTTAGCTATTGCTACTCAAGAAAGTGGAGAACACAATACTCTTAGAAATGGACCCGCTATTGGATTAATGCAAATAGAAAAAAGTGTATGGAATAATGAAGACATTAGTTGTTATAATTATAAAAAAAATATTATTGAAACATTACATATAACTGAAGAAAAATTAAACAATTTAGAATTTAATATAAGAGTTGCTTGTATGATATTCAAACAATGTTTAAATGATTCAAAATATAATATACCTGTTGCGATTCAGATGTATAATTATGGATATGGTAATATAAAGAAAACAATTAAATTATATTATGGGAATAATGTAGATTGTGAAAATATAATAAATGATAATGATTATCAATGGCTGGATGCTAGAAATAAAATTAATGTTGGAGATAAATTATATTTAGAACATGTATTAAGTTATGTAGAAAATGTAGATGATTTATCTTTTAAAAGAAATGATGATATTGTACGATGCTCATTTAACAAAGAATATGCTAAAAAAATATAACTTTTTATTTGAGAAGTTATATTTTTGTGTTAAAATAATTTATAGGTGGTTATAATGGTAAATAAAAATAATAATAAAATAAGGCAAAAAAAAGTTCTTAATGAAGATATGAACTTAGTAAGAAATATAATTATATTATTAATTATAGTTGTTGGTATTAGTTTAGGAATATATTTTCTAACTGATAATATGATAAAGAAAGAAAATAAGAGTAACGATACTAAGACAGAAACTAAAATAGATTATGATATAGCTACAATAGGTACTATGTTTAATAGAATAGAAGATGAGTATTATGTTCTTATTTATTCTAAAGAAAATGATGGAAATAACTTAGATAGTGTACTTGCAACTTATAGAAGTAGTGATAATTATATTAAAACTTATTATGTTGATTTAGATAAGAAAGTTAATAGCTTTGTACTAGGTGAAGAATTAAATCAAAAACCTAGTAATAGTAATGAAGTAAAAGTAAAAGAAGCTACTTTATATAAAATTAATAATGGTAAAGTTGTTAAATGTTATAGTGGTGTAGATAATATTGTAAACATATTAAAATAAGATGTATAGTCATCTTTTTTTTAATATAATTTTATGATAGAATAAGTTTATGAAAAAGATAAAGTTGAATTATTTACAATTATGTTTATTTATATTAATTCCTAGTATAATTACTTTTATATTAGGTGGTTCTTTAGTATATAGTAGATTAAATAATACTGGTAAAGTTACTACAACTAATAATAAGTATGTAAATGAATTTATAAGTACTTACAATAAGTTATTAGATGAATATTACGAAGACTTAGACGAAAATAAACTTATAGATGCTGCAATTAGTGGTATGATGAATTATACTGGTGATGATTATACTATATATATGAATGAAGATGCTACTGATGCATTGAATGAAAAATTAGATGGTACATATCAAGGAATAGGTATAACTATAAGTTTGAATGATAATAATGAAATATTTGTATATAATGTATTTGATAATAGTCCAGCTAGTAATGCTGGTATACAAGTTAATGATATTTTAAAAAGTATTAATGGAAATAGTTTAGAAGGTAAGAGTACTGAAGAGGCTTCTAGTATTATAAAATCTAGTAAAGATAATAAATGTAATATTGTTGTGATTAGAAATGGTGAAGAATTAAGTTTCGATTTAGAAATAAAGAAACTTATTGTACCTGCTATGACAAGTTCTATAAAAGAAGTAAATGGTAAAAGAATAGGATATTTGTATTTACAAACATTTTCTAATACTTTAGATACACAAGTTGAGAGTACATTACTTACTATGGAAAAAGATGGTATAGATTCTTTAATTATTGATGTAAGAGGTAATACAGGTGGTTATTTAACTAGTTGTACTAATATTATTGAATTATTTTTAGAAAAAAATAAGGTTATGTATAGTATTAAATCAAAGAAAGAAGATAAAAAATATAAAGATGAAACTGATACAAAAAGAGATTATCCGATTGTTGTATTAGTAAATGGTGGTAGTGCTAGTGCAAGTGAAATATTAGCTGGTGCATTAAAGTATAGTTATGGAGCTAAGATAGTTGGTACTAAAACATATGGTAAAGGTAAAGTACAAAGTGCTGATACTTTAGAAGATGGTACTATGTTTAAATATACTAGTGCTAAATGGTATTTACCAAATGGAGAATGTATTGATGGAAAAGGTATTGAACCTGATATCAATGTTGAATTAAGTGAGGAATATAAAAATAATCTTACTGAAGAAACTGATAATCAATTAAATGAAGCTTTAAGAATACTATCTGAGTAATAAAAAAATACTTGATGTAAGTTAAGTGTTTTTTTGTTTGTATTATTTTATTCGACAAAATATTTGCATGCTTTAGTGTAGTATATATAACCAGAACATTTATTATTTATGTCCTGCCTTTCATATTTAAGTATGAAGGGAGTAATAATTATGAAGTTTTATTCATTTATTTTAGAA
>URLV01000032.1 GCA_900548725.1 uncultured Mycoplasmatota bacterium | reverse complement strand
CTCTTTTTAATTTACTGTTTTTTTATTGATGTCTCTAAATTAGGGTTCACATCATGACTAGATGTTTTTTTATTTGCTATATTTCTTAAATATTGTTATGTTTTCTATCATTTAAGGAATTTTTATTATTTAAGATAACAAAAAATGAGAGCTCTCGCTCTCTTCAGGAGACGATTAGGTTCCACATTGTCAATGTTTATAAAAATGATAAAACCCTTTATTTATAAGGGTTTATGCACATATTAGTTTATTTGAGTTTATTCAAATTTATATGTTTTTAGGTACTTTAAGCATCTAATTACGTACCTAAAAATTATTCATTTTCATCATAATTTAGAAATAATATTTCCTTTGACTTAAATAATTTTTGTGGATTAATTGTTCTTATAATATCAGTTAAATTTTTTGTAATAAAACTTTTTCCATATATCTTTTTTGCTTTAGTTGATTCGGACATAGATATAATTATATTACTTTGACTAAAAGATTTTAATTTTTCGACAAAATCATAATGGTTAAAATTGCCACTAGTGTATAATTCCTGTTTTTGGCTAACAAGCTTATCATCAGGTATATAAGGTGGATCACAATACATAAAGCTATCATTTAAAATTCCTTTTTTATATAGCTTATCTAAAAATTTATCATAACTTAAATTGTAAAAATGAACATTTTTTATTAGTTTTGAAATTGTTAATAAAGAAGCTTCTTGAACAATAAATTTTTCTTTTCTACCAAAAGGAACATTAAATTTTCCAGATTTATTTTCTCTGTAAACACCATTAAATCCAACTTTCATTAGAAAGTAGAAATATACAGATTTGTTTTCCTCAAAATTATTGAATCTATCTCTAATTTCATAATACATTTTTTCTTTGTCTTCATTATCCATATCATTATATTTATCTGATAATTCTATTAAATCATTAATAAGCTTTTTTGGTTTTGATTTCAACATTTTATAAAAATCTATTATGTTACCATTAATATCATTTACATAAATGTTTTTATAATGTAATGTTTCCACATTGTTGTTTAAAACATTAATCATAACAACGCCCGATCCAAGAAAAGGTTCTATATAATTTTCTTTATCTCTTTTAAATGATTCTAGCATATCGTTTAACACACGTTTTTTTGAGCCAGCCCATCTAATAGGAGAACTTAAAACTTCATCTTTCATTTTAATCCCTCTTTATTCATTTATTAATTCTTCATATAATTGCTTGTATGTATTAGCATATTCTTCGCTTATTTTTTTTGTACGCTCATTTATTTTTTTCTCATAATTACTAGTAGTAAATCCATATTCTAAAAATGATCTTAAAAATGGCTCAGATACAGCATTTTGTTCATATTTTATCAATTTATTATCAACACTAAGTTGACCATATTCATCAGTGTTTACTGGAATACAATTACCTATTTTCATTGACATATCATTATTTTCGTCAAATAGCACAAAATGCTCAATTGTCATATCAACATTAATATTTCCCTCTAAAAGCATAATTATTTGCTTAGCGTGTTTTGTATTATTATGGTCAATTTTGATTTCTTCTATTGTTTTTGTGATATGTTCCTTAGAATGTAGTTTTAAATTATCATTTAAAAATTCTTTTATAATATTTTTATAATCTTTATTTAAAAATAATTTTCTTGCTATATTTTTAAAATCATTTCCATATTGTGATGGACTTGCTTTATTTATTGACATTATTTCTTGATGCATAAGAATAAATTTTATAAATTTTAATATTCTTGAATAATTATTTATAAATAATGTACGCTCTCTAGTATCTCTAATATGTAACAATGGTAATAGAACTACATCAAATTGTTTAAATTTAGCTTTATCCAACAATTGTAAATAATCGTCTAGGCTATTCAAAGAAATATTTCCGTCATATATATTATTTAAATAATTAGTTGAATGATTATAAACAGCCAAAGCACATCTACACATGCCATTTTTTTGCTCAGACTCATAACAAAAATTATCATAATATTCTTTAGCACTTTGCAGATTATTAACATTTTTAATTACGTTATCAATTTTTTTATCTTTGTTATTTTCTAAATATACATCATTAAAATTATCAAAATACCTTTGTGCATTTTTTTCAGAAATATGGTTTATAGTCTCAAACCATCCCTCTTTATAGTACTCTATTCCGTTCATTTCATCATAACTTAAATACTTAAATAATTGACTTTTTAATATATCTACATTTTCCAAGCTTTTTCCTTTTGTGTTTAAATTAACAAACATATTATGTGCATCAGTTTCGGTCTGTACAAATTTAATTTCTACAATAATAACATCTAATAATTTTTCCATTAGTAACTTAGGATCAATATCATTATCTTTTATTGTTTTATATGCTCGTTCATACTCCTTAACTTCGCGTCTTGTTCTATATCTTTTAGCTATATCATCATTGTAAATAAATTCTAATAGGCGGCTATCATCACTTGGTGCTCTAGTTTCAACCTTGATTTTTTTTCCGTAATCTAAAAAAGTAAAATCTTCATCCAATTCAAATTTGTTTTTTAAACAACATAAAACCAAAAATGAACTTATAATTCTTTGTTGCCCATCAATCAATTCAACATCCGAAGAATTGGGAAGTGCCATTATATTTCCAATATAGTATTTATTATTGTTATATATATCTTTAATAAATACTTCCATATTCTTATCTTCCCATGAATACCCTCTTTGATATAAAGGTATAATTATTTTTCCATATTCATCAAAATAATTTTTTAATTTATAATCTTTTGCTTCAAGCATCTTTTTTGTTTCTTGTTTTATCACTTCTTCAACCATAAAACCTCCTATATACTAACTATTAATCAAATCATCCGCATCTTCCAATAAAGGCAATAGTTTTTCAATTTTATCCACAATTCTTTTTTGTTCTTCTATTGGTGGTAAAGGAATTAATAATTCCTTAAGGCTCTTTGAATTCAATGTATTTCCTTTTATAGCAACTTTTGTATCGCCATATTTTGTCATAAAAGGTAGTATTTTCATCAAGTATTTTTTTAGCACATCTGAATCGTAGTATGGATATATTGATATTATACCCTCATTATGAAAAGCGTCAATATTTAAAATTGAGCATCTACCAACCGTTAATTTAAAACTCATAATCAAAGTACCTTTTTTAGATATTTTCCCCTTAAAAATTTCATTAAATGCTTTATTAGATACATATTCCTTTGTTTCACTTATATACCCATCATCTACCATATCTGAAATAGAGACCCAAGGATAATCTTTCCCCCAAAAAGATAAATCTGCTCTTGCAGGTGTTTTTCCAATACTAAATCCCACTAAATCATCGAATTTTATCCATGACCAATTACTAGGAATTAAAAACGGAACAACATCAAAATCTGTTTTAATTCTTTTGTTTTTTTTCTCAGATATTACATTTATGATATCTGAAATAGTTTCATTATCTTTTTGAATTGATAAATTACCACTGCAAGCACTTTGAATAATAGATTTTTTTAATGTAGCTGAAAAAGAGCTATTTAATTCATTAAGTTTTTTTTCAATTGGTTCCATTAAATTTAATTTTCCAAATAACTCATCAATTTTATCTACTATTCTTTGTTGCTCTTCTATCGGTGGAAATGGAATCATATAATTTCTAACATCATCTACATTTAGATTACCTTGTGATGCTTCTTTTCCTGTAATATTTTTAATAGAAGTACTAATTCCATATGGTGAGTTCAACCAATACAAGATATATTTATTATTAATTAAACTATAGTCAACCAGTTTTATTAATGTTAAACTTACGTATATTGCAAAATCTATATCAACATCTATAATTGTCGACTCTCCAATTCCTGCACCAACCCTTGTTAATAAGATATCATTTTTTTCTGGTTTACAAGTGTTTGTTAATTTATTATATAAATCATAACTAATCAATTTATAATCATCTGATTTGAAATTAAATGGTTTTACATTTTTTGCAGATAAAAATGGCATTCCATCACTTACATATTGTGGTGTAGAAGCATAACCACATGTCATAACACTACATAAATCAATAAATCTTATCCATGACCAAGACGATGGTATTATATATTCTTTATCAGCATTTGTTATTTCTTTACCTATTGGCGTTCTTTTATATTTTTTTGATTTAATATTGTTTTCTTTTATATTTTTAATATTTTTAATTATTTCAGAAGATGATGTGTCTGATTCTAACTGTTCAGTTAATTTTCCTTGAAAAGCAACCTGTAATATACTTTTTTTTAAATCAGCAACTATCATTTTATGTCTCCAATTAATGAAACAATATCTTTCAGTTTTTCATCTAATTGTTTTTCAAGATATTCCCTTTTTGATATAAAATTTGACATTACTTCTTTTGGAGGTAAAATAATTTCTTCTTTTACTGGATAACCACATTGATCAATATTATAATTTAAATTATTAATTTCATCTACAGTATATTTTTTTGATTTCCATGTTTCATTCTGTGACTCATCTTCTTTTTCATCTTTAATTTCATTTCTATTGTTCCACCACTCTATTATTTCTTCAAAATGCTTCATTTCTACAGGTTTAGTTTTACTGAAAGCTTTATATCCTTTCGGTAAATCCAGCCTATAAAACCAAATTTCTTTTGTTGGACCAGTTTTATCAAAAAAAAGTAAATTAGTTGCTATTGATGTATAAGGAGCAAATATAGATCCAGGTAATCTAATAATAGTATGAAGGTTACATTCTTCCATTAGTTTTTTCTTAATTGCAACTTTCGTATTATCTTGACCAAATAAAAAACCATCAGGGAGAACAATTCCTACTCTACCATTTTGTTTTAATCTATATAATATTTCAACCATGAATAAATCAGCAGTTTCAGAATTTCGTAATTCTGTTGGAAAATTTTGTTGAACAGACTTCTTTTCAGTCCCACCATATGGAGGATTCATAAGGATAACATCAAATTTATCTTCTTCTTCATAATCTCTTACATTTTTTTCTAATGAATTACCTCTTATAATATTTGGCTCATTTATATCATGTAATAACATATTCGTTGTACATAATAAATATGGTAATGATTTCTTTTCAACACCATAAAAGGATTTTTTTAATTCTTCATTTGAAGATGTATCTTCTGCGCTTTCTTTCATGTGATTAAGTGCTGATACTAAGAATCCTCCTGTTCCACAGGCAAAATCTGCAACAGATTCTCCTATTTTTGGATCAACCATTTTAACAACAAAATCTGTTACAGCTCTAGGAGTATAGAATTCTCCTGACTTACCAGCTGATTGTAAATCTTTTAATATTGTTTCATATATTTCATTAAATGCATGTCTTGTTTGAAAATCTGTTAAATCTATTTCATTTAAAACATTAACAACTTGTCTTATTAATACTCCATCTTTCATATAGTTGTTTAAGTCCTCAAACACTTCTCTAACTATTCTACCTCTAATAGGAGTTGTTTCATTTATTTCTAATTCTTTTAATGCGTTAAATAAATTAATTATAAAATTAGATAATTCATCACCAGTCATAGCTTTTCCATCTTTATTATCTGGCGCCCAATTTCTCCATCTATATTTTTCTGGAATAATTGATCTATAATCATCTTCTAATATTTCCCATTCTGATTCTTTTGCGTCATATAGCTTTAGAAATAACATCCAAACAATTTGTTCTATTCTTTGAGCATCACCATTTACACCAGCATCCTGACGCATAATATCTTGTAGTCTTTTTATCATTGTTCCTATGTTCATTCATTTTCACTCCTAACTGTATAATAATCTTTTAACATTGTTTATCATATTTAAATATTTTTCTTTTCCACCAAATAAGTTAACAATTGGAACTAGTCCACCAAATTTATTAAAGTTTTTAACTTCTAATAATCTGATATTTTCAAGTTCTAATATTCCTTTATTTTGATATACGCTTAAGATTTCATCAATAACATTTTTTTGACTTTCATTATATTGATTAATTTCTTCACTTTCTTTTACTTTTTCTACTCTTTCTTCTTTAGGTACTACTTCTTTATCAAATGCAACATTACTTAATAAATCAAATATATCAATATTATCATTTACTTTATCAAATAATGCATCAACCATAACACCTTCTCCTAATAGAAATTCAACAAATTCTTTTTTAGAATCGGCTCTAAGCCACTCTTGTTCAAAGCCTTCATAATTTGTATACATTCTCTTAAGATTCTTCTTAGAATATTCCATAATTGTTTCAGTTATTAAATTACCATCTGCATCATAATATTTGATTGTTTCATTTAATATTGAAACATCAACACCATTTATATATACTTTCTTAAATCCTTCGTCATCAACATCACCACTTATTGGTAAATTGGGTTTGTTATCATCGATTCCAAAAGATTTAGGAGTTTTTGGTTCTTTACCATCTCCACCATCAACATCTAATACCATTTCAGCAGGTCCATTGAAGTTTGGATCAGCAAATTTTTCAGAATTATTTCTAAAATCCATTATAGTAAAATATTCTTTACCTTTGCTTTCGTATAATCTAGTACCTCTACCTATAATTTGTTTAAATTCTGTCATAGATTGAATATCTTCATCTAGTGCTATAAGTTTAACAGTTTTTGTATCTACACCTGTAGAAAGCAACTTAGATGTTGTAGCTATTACTGGATATATTGTATTAGCATCAATAAAATCATCTAATTTATTTTTACCTTCCATATCATTACTTGTTATTCTAACAATATAATTTGAATTTTGTTGCATCATATCTGCATTTTCATTTGCTAATGCATTTCTCATTCTTAAAGCATGTTCAGTATCTACACAGAATACTATTGTTCTTGAATATCTATCTGTTGCTTTAAGATATTCTGTTATTCTTTTAGCAACTACTTGTGTTCTTTCGTCTATTACAATAGTTCTATCAAAATCATGAATTGTATATTCTTTATCCTCTACTTCATATCCATCTTCGTCTAGTTTTCCTTTTTCTGGTCTATAACCTTCTAAGTCTTTATCTAAACTTACTTTAATAACTTTATATGGTGCTAGGAAACCATCTTCAATTCCATCCTTTAATGAATATGTATAAATTGGTTCACCAAAATAATTAATATTTGAAACATCATTTGTTTCTTTTGGAGTAGCAGTCATACCAATTTGAGTAGCACTATTAAAATAAGTTAATATCTCATGCCAGTTTGAATCATCTCTGGCACTACTTCTATGACACTCATCTACTATAATTAAGTCAAAGAAGTCAGGTTTAAATTGTTTATATATTTGTGCTTCACTACTTCTTAATTGATGATATAAAGACATATATATTTCATATGATGAATCCATATTTCTATTTTCAACTTTTGTCATAACTTTTTGGAAAGGTTTAAAATCATTTTGCATTGTTTGATCAATAAGAATATTTCTATCAGCAAGATATAGTATTTTCTTTTTTGAACCAGACTTGTATAATCTATGGATTATTTGAAAAGCAGTAAATGTTTTACCTGTTCCAGTAGCCATTACTAAAAGAATTCTCTTTTGACCTTTTGCTATCGCTTCAACAGTTTTATTAATTGCAATTCTTTGATAATATCTTGGAGTTTTATATGCACTCATAAAATAATAAGGTTCAGTAATAACTTTTAATTGTTCCTCAGTTAATTCCTTTTCTTCTACATATCTATTCCATAACTCTTCAGGTGTTGGGAATTCTTCCATAGATAATTCTCTTTCTTTACCTGTTAACCTATCATGTTCATAAAACTTAGAACCATTTGAAGAATATGCAAAAGGAATATCCAAATCAACTGCATAACCTATTGCTTGTTGAATCCCATGTGCTTCAGTAACATTATTATCTTTAGCTTCAATAATTGCTATTGGTAAATTTGATTTATATGATAATAGATAATCAACGAATTTTCTCCTACCTCTAGTTGTCACATTTTCTCTAACGTTCATTTTACCAGCAGTATAGTAATATTCACATCTTACTTGAGTTTGAATATCCCAATTAGATTTTTGAATTGCTGGAGTAATATATTTTATTTTTATATCTTCTTCGCTTAATTCTTTAATACTTACCATACTACTCACCACCTATAATTTTCTTTAAAGAAACATTATCTTTATTTTTCCATTCAGTATAACCATTTGCATTTCTACCTAGAATAGCAATCGCTGCCATTGAAGGTGATGAAAATAAATGATCATTTATATATATATTATCTACTAAATCTGTTGAACTTCTTTCTTTTTCAAAAAATCCATTTAATGAAGGTGATAAACTTTCAAATACACCTTCTTTAACTTTAGATCCTTTTAAAACAACAAATCCTTCATCTGTTAACATACCCTTTGCATATTCAATTCCATTATTAGTTAAATGTAATGTTTTGTCTACTTTTTTAATTTCATTAACCAATTGAATAAATAATTTATAACCAAACATATTAGTAATTATTTTTATTTTACTAATAAACTTTTCTGCTCTTATTTCATCTGCATTACTTAATGATGACTTTGTTGGATTAGATTCATTTTTTATAATACATCTATTAGCTTTTTTACCTACTTCATATAATTCATGTTCTATATATTTTATATGTGCTTTATTTAATGAATTATCTTTACTTACAAATACAACACACTCATTCCAAAAGTCTTTATTTTTATTGTGTTGATATAATCTGCTATATATGTCTTCTGCTTCCCCAATATATGCTATTTTTTCAGCAGTATTTTCATCATCACCAAATAATATATATACTCCTGTATTATTTATATAATCTAAACCAGAAGCTTCTTTTAATTTATTTCTGGGTATTTTATAACTAATTCCAAACCAATCATCTACTGAACATTCAATTATTCCAGTAGGATTATTTTCTTCTATAATAAATTGCAATACCTGTTTATTCATACTTTCCCTCCTTATGACACTATGACGTTAAGCTAAGATATACCCTATACCAATTTCTAGTGTCATTCTGTCATTTATTAATCAACTATATCGCTTACTGATACATTGTAATATTCAGCTAATTTCTTAACTACTTCATTACTTAGTTTTCTACTACCTTTTTCATATTTATTATAAGTAGATAAATCTATTTCTAAGTATTTTGCTAATTCTTTTTGAGATTTATTATTTTCTAATCTCAAGTTCTTAATTCTAAGTCTAGCTCTTGATTGTGTCTTTTCTTCTATTTCATCTAATCCTTTTGTAGGATTCTTTAAATCGATAGCTATAAATTTTTGTGTATTATTAGCAACTCTAAAAGCATAGTTAGATAATTCTAATGATTCTTTATCAGATAACTCTGGCATATTTTCAAAAAAGTAATTTGTTGATACTTTATAGAATTTAGCCAAGTCTTGTAATACACTAATAGGTACCATTCTATCACCTAATTCATAGTGTTTATATGTAGATGTATTTACTCCTACTACTGAACATATTTCTCTTTGAGTTAGATTAAATTGCTTTCTTAACTTACTCATATTTGTTCCTATAGTAACATCCATTGGTTTTCTCTTTTCCATAGAATTACCTCCTATTTTCCTTCATAAATCTATTATAACACAAAATTTCCATTTTGGAACATTTGATACAAAATTTGTCGAAAAAATACAAATTTCAAAAATTTTAAATTTTTCTAAATTATGGCTTGACATTATGGAACTAGTATGTTATTATTTTTATAACATTTCCATATCGGAACTTTTATTTTAATATAAGATGTGCCATTTTGGAACTTGCAATTTGTTCTTTGAAAACTAAATAGAGTCAGATATTGTAAGCGCCCTATTCTGCTGGCTCGTTAAATAAATACAAGTGGTGCCTAGCGATTGCCCTATTGGTACGGGAGTTTGGGAATTACTAAAATTTCAGGTATATGGGATACTCTACCCTCTTGACCCATAAGTAAAGAGAAAATATAGAAAGAAGGTTGATAAAATGAATAACAAAGAAAATTACATTAAACATTTCACTGATAATGTTGATGAAGTTGAATTACCAGCTTATGTTTGCCAAGCTATGTTTGATTTAATGAAATTAGCAAATATGAGTGAAGAAGAAATTTATAAAAAATATGAATTCACAAATAATTGTGATAATGAAAAAACTGATAGAAAGGCTTTATATAAAATGCTAGTTGATATAGAAAAAATAGATCCTAGCATTCCATATAATAACTACTATTTGAATTATTTCGAATAAGGTGGTTGATATATGTCCGCAAAAGAAACTTTAGAATTACTATCAAAACAATGGTGCTCTCTACAAGATTTAATGAAGTTAACTAATCTTGGTAGAAATTCAGTGCTAAAAATTAGAAAGACATAGTTGTGCTTCTTTATTAATAGATAGTGGCGCTAATATTACTCTAGTAGCTAAATATCTTGGACACACTAAAATAGATGAAACTTTAAATACGTATTCACATATGTATCAAAATAGACTTGATACTATTGTTAATATTATTGAATTACAAAATAGCAGATTAAATAATAATATTATTGAAACTAAGCCAACTATTTTATTAGAACATAAAGAAACATTACCTGAGCCAGAAGATGAATCGTATGATTATGAAGACTATGAAATAGTTAAACATAGAAACAACGATGACCTAGTCCTTTAACGGGCTAGGTCTCTTTTTTTATTTTAAATATTTTAATCTCTTTAAACATCCTAATTTAGTTCTATATTCTTTCAAAAATCTTTTTCGTAATAATTCATAAGTATCCTTATTAAGCTGATGTGTCGATGTAGCCCATAAATATATTTCATTCAATATTTTTTCTTGATCTTGAGTTGCAAAAGATTTGATTTTTTTCAAATATGAATTTACATAAACTTCATCTTTCGAATGTAAAATAGATTCAATATCTTCATGTGTTTGATCTAAAACATTTAACAAACATCTTCTTTCGACGCTTAGTTTAGATAAGTCAATATTTTTATAAATATATTTTGCCATTTCTTTATCTATTCTCACACTTTTTAGAAGTACTGTTGAGTTTTTAAAATAATCAATGTATGTTTCTTTTAAAGTTTCTATTCGTTCTTCTTCATCTAAACAAAAAACACCTGTTCTATTAGTTTTTGAATAAACATATAATTTATAATATTTTTTTGAATATAACATTTCTTCTAAATCATAATTAAAGCAATAAAATTTTGTGGCATTTTGGTCAAAATATTTCATAGCATTACGATTTAATTGATTTGTATTTTTTATTAATTTCACATAATCATTTTCTATATCAGTTTTATTAGGATTAGCAATTAATAATGTAAGAAAGTCTTTTTCTAAAGAAACTGGCAAAAACTCTAGATGGTTAAAAAAATTTAAATAATCACTTTCTACCTGAAATTTCAATTTACTAATTATTTTTACATTATTGATTATTTTATACTTTTCTGCAGTATTAAAATTATATTTATAGCCATAAAACAATTTATTAAAATGCTCATCTTCGATAGAAATGCACTTTTCTAAAAAGGTACAAAATACATCATTTTTAAGATTTTTACTACTGAATTTTAACAAATTAGTAACTAATTCATCATCAACTTGATTGGGATTTATGTATTCTAAAATTATATTTAAATCTGAAACTATAAACATTTCATCATAACTAATTTTGGGTAATTCTGGTATAAATATTTTACCGCAAAGCTTTGGATATTTATTTAGTATGTGTATTATTCTTTTTCTAAATTGTAAAACTTCTTGATTTTCATAAAACTGTTTCAAATTATCAACTATATTATTAAGTAATTTTTCTAAAATATATAAAGTTTTTTCAGTATTAAACTTAACCAATTGTTCTAGAATATTAACAACTTTATTTTCTTGTTCTTTTAATTTAATAGATAAAACATATTTTTCTAACTGATATTTAAAATTATCATATGTAATATCAAATAATTTTTCATTTTTAAATATTACATTAGGAACGCTATTATTATTTACTACAAAGCTTAATGATTGTATAATTTCACCGGCATTTGCTTTTTCTATGTATTCAGCAGCAGTTTCACACTCTTTTACATTATCCGTCAAAATAATATTACTTACAGCAGTATCAAATACATTTTTAATTTTTTTTGATTTTGGTAGTTTATAAAAATACATCGAATAATTCATATCAATAAGTTTATTAGCGAAGCCAAACTCTATTTCATCAATAAATTTTTCTTCTTTAAAATAAGGACATTCTTTATTAACCTCACAGAATTCAGGACATTTTTCACATAACAACAATTTACCCTTTGTCAGCCTATTAATTACCATTTTTTCGAAGCTTTCAGAATCAGTTATAAGATTATAAAAAGAATCAGTAAATTCATCCTCTAAATACGCTACAAAGAAACACGTTTCTATGTTTATTTCTACATTTTCAGCATCTTGTTTATTTTTTAACAAATTTTCATATAAATTTATTGCATAATTATATCTATGCTTTATATCTCTGATGGTATTCTTTTTTCCCTTATAAAGATAATGATAAAAAGACGCTTCAGGGTCTGTTGGCAATAGTATATTCATTTGTTGCAATTTTTTATATTTTCCAAATAACAATTCTTGAATCAAAACATCATAATTTTGAATTGCTACAGGTTGAAGATTTATTATATAATCAAATATTTTTTCATATAAATTCTTTATCTGATCATTTTGTTTAGAATCTATTGTTTCAAGTTTTGAAGCAGGTTTAATTGCTATAATGAATTTTATATCAATATTCAAAATATCTACAGATTCAGAATAAAACTTATATATTTGTTCTAAAAATCTGATTGTTCCCTCACCATTTGTAAATCTATCTATATCTTCAATACATATTATAACTTTTTTTATACCACTTTGTTTACATGCTTCCATTATTTTGAAAAAACAATCCGTTGTCTCAAATTCATCAATTGTTCTGGTATTTTTAGATTCTTTATTAAACGAAAAATATATTTTAGATTTTATTAATATTTGAGCCAAAGCAGACGCAAATGCAAATTCTAAAATTAATAAGGCTATTCTTGGAACATTCATAGAAAACAAATCTACTTTAGTTATAATTATAAATATTAATAAAGCAAATAAGAATGACAAAAGTTTGGTAAAGTTAGTATCTTCTATACATAAATCTAAAAAACCATAATTCTTATTTATTTGTTTTTCTAAAGATTTCTTTTTAATATCAGACAAATTGGTTTTCCTTAAAATTTGATTTAAAAATGATTTATGAATATTTATAGTTAAATCATCTTCATCTGAAACTTCTTTATTAGATGGTAAATTCCATAAATTAACTTTAGCAAAAAAGATTCCTTTTTTATTCATTTCGCTTCTATTTTCAACCATATTAATCACTGTACTTTTACCAGAACCATAATTTGATATTAATCCTATCATTTTAGCAGACGTATTAGTTAAAATGTTTATTAGATTATTTACATAAACTCCAAATCCAATTGAATCCTCTTCTTCACTGCATGGATTATCAATTAAATAAACACTTTCATTACATTCATCATATTCTGCTTCAATAATGTTTTCTTTTAAATCATTATTATTTATAATTTCCTTATTTTCCATACTTTCACTTCCTTACTACTAAAAAACGCCACTACAAAAACCTATTAAATTAATAAGCCTGTACTAGCGCCTCTTTTTTAATTCTCTTTATTAAATAATTTTTCTACAATTAAATCTTTTGAATGTAGATTATTATTCTTACCTAATAATAAATTTTCATAAAATTTAATTAAGAAACTATTATCTTCTTTTATATTTAAATAATTATTAAAATAATTACTT
>URLV01000031.1 GCA_900548725.1 uncultured Mycoplasmatota bacterium | reverse complement strand
TGCCACATCCATATAAACACGAAGTAGCAAAGGCTTTTATAGTACTTAAAGAAGGGTATAAGGGATTATTTATTAAATCTCAAATAAAGGAGTATTGTAAAAAGAATTTATCAAAATATATGGTTCCATATAAATTTGTATATAGAAAGAGCTTACCTAAAACTAAATTAGGAAAAGTAGATTTTAAAAAGTTACAAAGTGATATAGGAGAAGATGACGATGAGTAAAACTCCAACTTTATATAGAGTTAGTAGATTTATTTTAGGACCAATATTTAAACTTTACTATAATCCTAAAATAATCGGCAAAGAAAATTTAAAATGTGATGGCCCTATTATAATAGCTGGCAATCATAAACATTTATATGATCAATGTCTAGCTATAATTTCTACAAAGCGTGGAATAAATTATATGGCTAAAAAAGAATATTTTGATAATAAAAAAGTTGCCTGGTTTTTTAAAGGTGTAGGATGTATCTCTGTAGATAGATCACAAAAAGATGATAAAGCTGTTAATAGTGCTTTAAATATATTAAGAAATTCAGGGGCCATAGGAATATTTCCAGAAGGAACTAGAA
The DNA here is from genome assembly GCA_900548725.1 of uncultured Mycoplasmatota bacterium. Taxonomy (GTDB): domain Bacteria; phylum Bacillota_I; class Bacilli_A; order RF39; family UBA660; genus UMGS1124. Next base: position 13,332 of record URLV01000031.1, on the reverse strand, counting down.
ATAAAACTAATGAATTTTTATTACCTTTTAAATATGGATGTGTTAGTATGGCAAAAAAAACCGATGCATATATAATACCGTTTGGAATAACTGGTGAATATAAGTTTAGAAGTAAAAATTTAAAAATCAGATTTGGAAAGCCGTTTAAGGTTGGAAATATGGATTTAGTAAGCGCTAATGACAAACTTAAAAGAGAAGTAGAAAAACTTATGAAGACTAATTTATCGGAGGAAAATTTATGAAATTATTAATGATATTTTTAGGAACAATTTTTGGAATAATAATTTTTTTAGGTATATTGTTTTTGATTGCTTATGTTAAATTATTAAAATATGGAAAGAAGTTAGGATTTAAAAATTTAGGACAAATTAAAAATATTATAAATGATGGTACTAGTAGTTATGGATATAATAGCAAAATAAAAAGTGTATCTGGAATGACTAAATTACTTCTTCCAAGTATTGTAAGAGATTTCCCTAATTTTAGTGAAAGTGAACTATATAATAAAACTGAAACAAGTCTGCTTGCAATATTTAAATCCTTAGAAGAACAAAAAGTGGAAAATATAAACGAATTAAGTTTAATTAAAAATAACTTATTAGGAGTTATAGATGACTTAAAGCAAAATGATGTAAATTTATCTTTTGATAATATAAGATTTCATTCACACGCAATAAAATATTATAAAAAAAGTAGTGGGGCACTTTGCATAACGGTAAGTTCCTCTGTTGAATATTTTTATGAAAAAAAAGTAGGGGATAAAGTAGTCGTAAAGAGAAAAGACGAGCCACGTCAAACCCTATATGAATCAGAGTTTATATATATATATGATCCAGATAAATATGAACGTGAAGGTCAAAGAGTAATAGGAATTATATGTCCAAATTGTGGTGGCGCGGTAAAAAGTTTAGGCGCTAAAAGATGTGAATATTGTAATTCTGGATTGGAAGATATTAATTTAAAGAGTTGGTATATTAGTTCATATAAGGAAAAGTATTAAAAAAGCTACATTTAGTAGTCTTTTTTGTATTCTTCTAAAGTAATATCGTTTAGAAATATATATTTAGCTATATCAATTCCAACATATCTATAATGCCATGGCTCATATTTAAAACCAGTTATGTGAAACTTGGCTTTAGGATACCTTAAAATGAAACCATATTTATATGCATTGTTCTTAACCCAGTTAAATTCTTTAGTACTCTCAAAATTATCATAATCAAGTGATAAATCAGCTATATCAACTGCTAATCCTGTTTGATGTTCTGAATGCCCTGGTCTAGCACTGCATAATTCTGCATAATAAATTCCCTTTTTTTCTTTATAGCTTAGAAATAGTTTTTCTTGATAATTGTAATCTCTAAAGGCTGATACTGCTACTATATTATATCCATGCTTTTTGGCATCTTTTGCCATACTCTCAAAAGCTTCTCTAGCTTTTTTTCTTAATTTTTTATCTTTGAGTGAAAACATTATATTAATATTTTCTAAATCATCTGGAACAAAGTCTTTTTCTAGTTTGTTATTTTTATTTATAATATAATCATATGATGTAGGAGAATATATAGTGTTAATATCTTTATAGAAATTCTTATTTTCTAAAAGAATTAAAATTAATATATAAACTACGTAATCCATAATATCACCAATATATTATATGAAATAAAAAAAGATATTAACTATCTTATGAAATATGCGTAATATTCTTCATAGGTAATATCATTTTCATATATGTATTTTGCTATGTCTAATCCAACATATCTAAAATGCCAAGACTCAAACATATATCCAGTTATGTATTCTTTATTTTTAGGATATCTCATAATAAATCCGTATTTGTATGCATTTTTAAGCAACCATTCGTACTCTTTAGTGTTTTCAAATTCTCTAAATGAAACTAGATCTTTATTAGTAATATCAGCAGAATATCCAAGTTGATGCTCTGAATATCCAGGTCTTGCAGAATAAGTATCAGCATCTTTAATTCCATCTCTTTTTACATAATTATTATATAGAGTAGATTGAAAATTATAGCTTCTATATCCAGTTGTAACTTTAAGAGTTAATCCTTCTTTTCTGGCATCATCGGCCATTTTTATAAAATTTTCTTTAGCTACTTTTTTAAGTTTAGCACTATCTCTAGCATATATACCAGAAACACTATCAAGATCATCAGGAACATATGATTTATCTAAATAGTAATACTTGTTTACAAGGGTTAGCATTCCCTTAGATAGATCTGCTTTAGTAGAATCTTCATAAAATGTATAATCGAGATTTGAATTAACTCTTCTAACTATTTCTTCATAATCTAAGTTTTTATTATTATTTAAGTATTTTTTATATCTATCTAAAAAGTCACTTATAAAGTATTTTTGATCTATAAACTTTATTGATATGTCATCTAGTTCTAATTTAGAGTAGTTATTAACATATTTTATAACAAGTTCAGCATCATCATATTTATCTAAAAGTTTTATATATTCTTCTAGCTTATCACTCTTATAGTCTTTATTTTTAATAACATCAATTAAATTTTTATTATATGAATATTTATATATAGTATTTTTTTCTTCATTACTTAAATTATTTATAATATTAATTTCAGATTTGCTATATCCTAATTTTTCTAGTTTACTTTTTTTATTTGAGTTTAATAAAATTACTAAAATCAAAATAATAAGTATCATAAAAATAAATATTTTTTTGATACTCAATTTAGTTTTTTTCTTTTTCTTTTGCATACCATATCACCATTATAATTATATAATATTTATAAAAAAAATGGAATAATTTTTTATTCCACAAAATATGCATAATATTCATCAAATGTTATGTCATTTTCATAAATGTATGTTGCTGCTTCAACTCCTACATATCTAAAGTGCCAAGATTCATAATTATATCCTGTTAGATATTCTTTGCCTTTAGGATATCTTAAAATAAATCCGTATTTATGAGCATTTTCTTTTAACCATTTGAACTCATCAAATTCTTCAAATGTTGCTGCTGTAGAACCATATGTTTGTATATCTATTGCCATCCCAGTTTGATGTTCAGAGAATCCTGGATGAGCTGCTATACTGTCAGCATATGCTTCTCCTTTTGTTTTTTTATAATAATCATATATTTCCTCTTGATCCTCATAACTTCTAAATGAAGAATTAATTACTAATGTTAAATTTTCCTTTTTAGCATCGTTAAACATAGTAATAAATGCATCCAATGTCTTTTCAGTAACCATCTGATTACTGCCAAAACTATACTGATTACTAATACTTACCATATCAGTTGAATCATAGCTTGAATCTAAACTATAGAATTTATTAGTGAGCATGAGTTCACCTTTTTTAGTATCACTTTTCTTCGTATTAGTGTACCAATCGTTATTGGCATTTACATTTACTATAGCAACTATATCGCTTGTACTTTTATCATTTTCTTTTTTATATTCTATATAGCTTTTTAAATTTTTTTCCAAAAAGTATTTTTCACTTATTATTTTACTTAAATCCTTATCATATTTAAGTGTTAGTATATAATCTTTTGTTTTGTCTTCTAATTTATCTATTTTTTTAGTTTCGTCAATACTATAGCCAAGTTGTAATAACTTGTATTCATAAGTTTTATGGTAGTTTACGACATCTACTATTTTTTTAACTCCAATAATAACACCAATTAAAACTATAATAACTGCAATAGTCGTTGTTACTGCTTTCTTTTTTATTTTCCTCATATCATCACCATTATTATTGTAGCACATTTATTTATTTTTTAATACTGATAAAATGTAAACTGTGCTTTTTTTTGTTGTATATTATTTAATAATTTTAATAATTATAAAAAAATTACTTGAATAAAATTTATAGATGGTGTTTAATTAAATTATAAGGAGGATTTATGAGCTTAATAAAATTAAAAAATGTATCAAAATTTTATTATAAAAAAGGCGTGATAGCCAGTGGATTTACAAAAGTTAATTTATCATTTGACATTGGCGAATTTGTTGCTATTACTGGAGAAAGTGGTAGTGGTAAATCTACACTTTTAAATGTAATAAGTGGTTTAGATTCTTATGAAGAAGGAGAAATGTATATAAATGGTTCAGAAACCAGTCATTATACAGAAAAAGATTTTGAAAACTATAGAAGAACTTATGTTGGAAATATATTTCAAAATTTTAACTTAGTAAATAGTTATACCGTTTATCAAAATATTGAGTTAGTATTACTTTTAAATGGATATAAGAAAAAAGAAATTAAGAAAAAAGTTTTAGATTTAATAAAGAAGGTTGGACTTTATAAATTTAGAAATGCTAAAGTTTCAAAACTATCTGGAGGACAAAAACAAAGAGTAGCAATAGCTAGAGCACTTGCTAAAGATACACCTATGATAATAGCAGATGAACCGACAGGATCACTTGATAGTTCAGCAGCTAATGAAATTATTAAACTCTTAAGTGAAGTTGCTAAAGATAAATTAGTTATAATAGTAACACATAATTATGAACAAGTAAGTAAGTATGTTACTCGTAAAATAAGAATGCATGACGGTAAAGTCTTGGAAGATAAAAAAATAAAGGAAATAGATGACGATATCGAAGTAAAAAAAGGAGTCTATAATTCTATTACACCATTAAATAAAATTAGACTTGCATTTAGAAATACGTTTAATATAATACCTAAATTTTTGCTTTTGTTAATTGTGTATTTATTTATTACAGTATCAATAATTGCAGAATATGCATCTTTTCGTGAACAAGAATATATAGAATCACAATCTGGTGAAAATTATGTATTTCAAAACTTTAGTGACAAAAGAATAGTTATAAAGAAAAAAGATAAGTCATCCATATCAGACAACGATTATGATACTTTAAAAAAGATAGAAAATGTTGATTACGTAGTAAAAAACGATTTACTTATAGATTCTTTCATAAATTTAACAGATAATAATTCTTTCTGGTTAGATGGCAGCGTTAACAACATAGAAAACTTTAGAGGAAATGTAGATATAGGAAGAATGCCAGAAAATGATGATGAAGTAATAATTGAGGCAAACAAAAATGATTATTATGTTAAACAATCAGATAAACTACTTAGTAGAGACTTTTATATTGAAAATTACTATACTTCACAGACGAGCAAAGAAAGTAAGGTTAAAATAGTCGGAATAAAATATAGTGAAAGTTCTAATAATTATTACTATAAAATTTATATGAGTGATAAACATTTGAAGGATTTAGATTTTCAAATAAATCAAAATTATAGCAAAGTTAGTTATAAGTTTCAAAATCAAAATTATGTTTCAAACTCTTACGACCAAAATGGAAGAATAAGCTTTAATTCAAATGTTCCGGATGGCTATGCATATATGACAGAAGAAAATAACTATATTTGTCCTAAAGAAAATTGTATTAATGAGCCTATAAGTATAAATGTTTCAAATCTTTATTATAGTGATAAGATTGATTTGACTGTACTTAAAACATACAACAAAAAAAATATGAATAATTTGCTTGGACTCAATAATTATGATGATAGTAATGGAACTATTTATATAAGTGTTAACGATTATAACAGACTATTTAACAAAGATAATTATCAAAGCAGTGTATATGTTGCTGATGTTAAAAAAATAGATAATACACTAAAAAAATTAGACAAATTAGGATATAATACTTTAGCTCTTAAAGATACTTTAGTAACTTCTCCAGGTGTCCAAATGTTAAAAATAATTAGCTTAGTTGCAATTATTGCATTGATAATAGTATTATTCTTTATATCATATTTTGTCATAAAAGTTATACTAAAATCTAGAAATAAGTATTTCTCTACTATAAGAATATTAGGCGCTACTAAAAATGTTTCAAGACAATTACTTATATTGGAGTTACTAATTGTTTCAAACTTGGCTTATTTTTCATTTATATCATTTGTATACTTAAATGCTTTAGGAGTATTTAATGTTAATTTTGTTTATACAATTATAAATTATTTAGAGTTTAAAGATTATTTGATACTATATATAGTACTTATATCTATGTCTTATTTAATAAGTATAAAATTTGCTAAAAAGTTATTTAAGAAAAGTGCAATTACAACTTTAGGGGAGGAGGTATAGTATGATAACTTTAAATAAAGTTAATAAATATTTTAATAAAGGTAGAAAAAATCAAGTACACGCTATTAATAATACAACATTAACATTAAGTGATACTGGTTTAGTTGCCTTACTAGGTCCTTCAGGTTGTGGAAAAACTACTTTACTTAATACTATAGGTGGATTAGATAAAGTAAAAAGTGGTAGTATACATATTGATTCAAATTGTGTTACTAGTAAATTTTCCTATAAAGTTGATAAAATAAGAAATATAAATATAGGTTATATATTTCAGGATTATAAATTAATAGATAATATGAGCGTTTATGATAATGTCGCACTAACACTAAAAATCATTGGTATAAAAGATAAAGAAGAAATAAAAAAAAGAGTAGAATATGTACTTGATAAAGTAGGTATGTTACGCTATAAAAGGAGACCAGCTGGAATGCTTTCAGGTGGTGAAAGGCAAAGGGTAGGAATAGCGCGTGCTATTGTTAAAGATCCTAAGATTATTTTAGCAGATGAACCAACGGGTAACTTAGATAGCAAAAATTCATTAGAAATCATGAAAATAATTAAGGCTATTTCAAAAGAAAGACTAGTTATATTAGTAACTCACGAGCAAGATTTAGCTAAATTTTATGCTTCTAGAATAATAGAAATAAGTGATGGAAAAGTTGTTAAAGATTATGATAACTCATCTAGTAGTAGCCTAGATTATAAAATGGATAATTCGTTTTATTTAAAAGATTTTAAAAATAATAATGAAATGAAAGAAAACAATATAAACATAAATGTATATTCAGATGTAGATAAAAAGATTAATCTTGATATAGTAATAAAAAATGGCAATGTTTATATAAAAAGTAATACTGAAGATAAAGTTGAAGTAGTTGATGACCAATCAAGTATAGAGTTTATTGACGGACATTATAAAAAAATAGAAAAAGAAGATATCGACAAGTATGAGTTTGACTTTAAAGATGTAGCTGATACTAGTATAGAAAAAAAATATTCATCAATATTTAATCCTATTACTTTACTATTAAATGGTTTTAAAAAAGTATTTGATTATACATCACTAAAGAAAATATTATTAATTGGTTTTTTAGTATCTGGAGCATTTATTATGTATGCTGTGTCAAATTTAATATCTACATTTGTTTATAACGATGAGGATTTTGTTAAATATAATAAAAATTATTTAATGATACAACAAAAAAAATTAAATGTAAATGAATACTTAGAATCAGAGAAAAATGAATTTGTAGATTATATGATACCTGGTGATTCTATTATAGGATTTAAATTAAAAATGGATGATTATTATCAGACTATTAACTCTAGTGTAATTTTATCTGGCTCACTATCAAGTATAGACTTGATAAAAAAGAGTGACTTAATATTAGGAAGAATGCCAGAGAATGAAAAAGAAATAGTAGTAGATAAAATGGTTCTAAAAAAGGTAATAAATGATAATGAGATATTAACAATGATTGGCATAGAAAGCTATGATAAAATGTTAAATAGAAAACTTACTATAAAAAACATGGGAGAATTCACAATAGTTGGTATAACAGATTTGAAAAGCCCTTCTATATATGCTAATAAAACCTTATTTATAAATATTATAGATAATAGTTATGGTAATAAAGATGAGTATATGGTAGAAGAAGTTTCAAATGGAATTTTAGACTATGAGCTTTATCTGGATTCTATAGAATTAAAAGAGGGAAGATATCCAACAGGTGATTATGAAGTTATAGTAAACATAAATAATAAAGGTGAAATGAAGTTAAATAAACAAATACAAACAAAAATAAATGATGTTAATCTTGTCGTTGTAGGTTATTATTTTAGTAGTAATGGTTATGATTTTTATTTAGTAAACAATAATACTATTAAATATAATTTAATAAATAAAAGCTCTAATATAACGCTTTACTCTAAAGATAAAACATCAGCTATAGAAAGTTTTAGAGAAAATAATTTAAATATAAAAGATAGTTATACTCTTAGCAAATCAAACTATAAAGCATCTTTAGCTAGTAAAAATAAAAATATTTTAATAGTATCTAGTATAATGATTATTATATCTTTAATAGAAATGTATTTAATGAGTAGATCATCATTTTTATCAAGAATAAAAGAAATAGGAATATATAGGGCTATTGGAGTTAAAAAACTTGACATATATAAAATGTTTTATGGAGAAATATTTGCTATTACAACATTAGCATCTCTTCCTGGAATATTATTTATGGCATATTCACTTAGTGCAATGTCTAAAATTAAATATTTAAAAGGAATGTTTATAATTAATCCATTAATAGTAATAGTTACGATAGTTTTTGTTTATTTATTTAATTTAATAATAGGGCTAATACCAGTACATAGTGTAATAAGAAAAACACCAGCTAGTATTTTAGCTAGACATGATTTAGATTAGGAAGAATATTATGTCAAGAGAAGAAATAATAAAAGAAATTTTAAGTGGGAATACTTTGTTTAGCCAATATAAAGAATTCCTACTTGCAATGGGATATGAATACCCAGAGTTCTTGTATGAGTCAAGTGATGAAGAATTAATTTCATGAGTAATTATTTAAGAGAAGGACATACATTACTTGAAACAGAACAATTTTATTTAGAAAGACAAAAATTAGCTGATTCACAAGGAAAGTTTTAATTTTTGAAATAGGTGGTTATATGAAAAAAATAGTATTTGCAACTGGTAATCCTACTAAAGCTAAAAGATTTAGTAAGGGACTTTTAAATTACGACATAAAAGTGATTTCATTAAAAGATTTAGATATAAAATTAGATGTTAACGAAGATGGTAAAACTGCAATAGAAAATGCATTAATTAAAGCAAGAGCTTGCTATAAGATAACAAAAATGCCAACTATAGGTATGGATGATTCTTTGTATTTAGAAAATGTTCCCGAAGATTTACAACCTGGATTATTTGTAAGAAGAGTTAATGGTAAAAGTTTGACTGATGAAGAAATGATAGAGCATTATATTAATCTAGTTAAGAATTATGGAATAAATGGCAAGCTTAATTGTAAGTGGGTTTATGGATTAGCTTTAATAAATGAAAAGGGAGAAGAAAATACATACTCTTGGTATAAAGACAATTTTTATATGGTAGAAACTGCTTCTGATAAAATTAATCCCGGATATCCATTAAATACAATTTCTAAATATAAAAATATTGATAAATATTTTACAGATACATTAAATTCTGAGGAATTAGAAAAAATTGCATTTAATGAGGATGATGTTGTTTCATTTATAGTATCTAACTTATAGTGCTAAATCATATAAAAAAGATGGACATTAAAAAATCCATTTTTTTGTGTTATAATTAAATAAACTTGAAATTAAAAAGTTATTAGTATATAAAACTAATTTTGGAGGATGATTACTATGAAAAAGAAAATATTAACTATTATGTTGTGTGGAATTTTAATTTTTCCAATGCTTGGTTGTGCTAAAGATGAAGCAAGTCTTGAAGATTTAAATGATATTAATAATAAAATAGTAGCTTACTTTCAAACTAATGGAGCGCAAAAATATGAAAATTATAGCTATAATTATGTTGATGAAGAAAATAGACTTATAGTTGTTGGTCTTATTGACAATAGTAAAAAGCAACAAGAATGGTTTAAAAAGAATATAGTGAACTCAAAATATATAAAGTTTGAACAAGCTAGGCGACTTAATGATTTAGATGTAAGTAATAATATAAATACAATAATTAATAGTGGCCCACAAGCATCGTCAAACCCTTTTGATTATGTTAAAGCAAGTCAAAAAGAATATGATGAGCTATTACGATATCCTAAAGAAACATTCGAATATTCAATTAAAGATTTAATTGAAACAAATGCTAGTAATGGATTAAAAAGCTATATAGAAGCATTATTGTGCAGTGAAATAAATAAAAACTTTCAATATGATTTTGAATCTGCTATTGATTATTTAAGTCACTATAAAGAATTTTTGAATGGAAACTCAAATTTTAATCAATTTGATGAATACGCAAAATCATTAATAAAGTGAACTTAATTAAGCTTATTTAGAATAAGATTTTTAAAAAATTGGTGTAAAATAATATATATTGTGATAGTGATAATTTTATGCCTTAAAATGGAGGTATTTATGAAAATAATGATAGATTTTGCTATTTTAATTATATTATATATTTCCATATTTTATAATAGGTGGTATAAAAGTGGAAAATGTATATTATTTATAAATACGATAATGTACATATATTTATCTTTTGTATTATATTTTACTTTAATGCCAATAATAACATCATTACCATTTATATTTAATCATCCTCATGTTGGAATGAATTTGGTACCATTCGTTGATGTTTTAAATAATAGGGGAGATTTTATTAAGCAGATTGTATTAAATATCGTAATAACAATTCCATTTGGTTTTTTATTACCATTAGTAAAAAATGAAAGAATAAATTTGTTACACATTATTTTCTCAACTTTTATATTAAGCTTTAGTATAGAGATATTACAGCCATTAATAAATGGTGCAAGATCATCAGATATAACAGACGTAATTACAAATGTTATTGGCGGAATTATTGGATACATAATATATTTAATATTTAAACCATTAATATCCAAAATAATAAATTATATAAAAAGTAAATAGTAAATTTAAGTTAATAATTTTTTTAGCTTTAGATTAGTAATAGTAGTATCTTTTTTTGTAAAGAGGTTTTAGAAGAGGTAAGTTTATGAAATATATAGTACAAAATAAAAATTCAAATTATAGCCAAGTCATAGATAGTGTTATTAATAGTAAAAAAGGAGATATATTCTCATTTTTTAGTAGTGAGGAAGTCGATTTGCCTTTTAATATATATATTTATGATAGCATAGAAGAATTAACTAATGGATTAAAAAATAGAGGCTTTAAAAATTTTCCCGACTATATGTGTGCTTGCTTTAAAGATGAAGATAATTCATTGAATTTTTTTGAACCAAAATCTAATCCTAATCAAAATGAGTGGTCTAAAGAATCATATAAAAATGTAATATTTCATGAACTAGTACATGCTATACAGTATAATTTATTTGGAATTTTGCCAGAGTGGCTTTGTGAAGGCATTGCTAAATATTTGGATGGAACATATTCAAAAGGCATTAAATGGTTGCTTGAAAATTATATAAATAATAGCTCTTTACCAAATCAAATAGAAATAGAGAATGAATTTGGTATGCATGATTATGATAGTTACGATTATGCGTATTTGATGGTTTGTTACTTGATTGATACATTAGGTAAAGAAAATTTCATAGTTTTATTAAGAAACAAAGGACAAATTGAAGCTATAAAAAGAGACTTGCTAATTAACTCAATTAATTATTATAATGAAAGATATAAAGAAGAAAGTAGAGTATGCAAAATTACGAGTAGAAAATCATAATGTTATGATTATTGGATTCGGTAGCAAAATTAAGCATTTTCTTACGACTTAATGACATTATATAATGCTTGTAAAATTTCTGCTATCGTTTTAAATAACTTATATATAAGAAATACAATAAATTTAAAATTAAATATGTCAGATTATATAAATTGAATTTTGATAATTTTTTAAATAAAACAAAAATGCTAGAAAATGAAAGTAATATTAGTTAAAATAATCCAAAAATTTTGTCATCAGCAAGCATCAGCTGAGTGTTCAAAGAAATAAGAAATTAATGAACGATAATAAAATAATTATGTAAGGGGAGCTATGAATGAGATATAAGGATATGAAATACGCAGTTAAACTTTTGGGATCAGAATGGAATTTAGGTAAAAAAGAAAGTGGAGCAAGTGGTAATATATGTGCTTGGATTTATTTAATGCAAATTTTAGAAGAAACTGAACAATTAGTTTATTATAGGCAAAACGGCAAATTAATCGGTTTTGCTGGTTATTCAAAAGCAAACTCAAAAAAGCATATTCTAAAAAAGAAACTTTATGGTTTTATAAAAAAACGATTATATAAAAGTAAAAAAATAAAAGATTTAGCTGCCTTAAAAAATTATGAAAATAATTATGATTATTTACCAAGTGATATGAAAAATCATTTTGATGGTGAAGTATCAATATTAATTTTAGATAAATCATATAGAGGCAAAGATATTGGGAAAAAATTATTATTACAAGTATTTGATTTGGCTAAAAAAGATGGCATGAAAAACCTTCAAATATTGACAGATGAATCATGTAGCTGGCAATTTTATGAAAAATTGGGATGTAGAAGGGTATACGAAACAATTGTAGAAAATAAAGAATATTTAGGTAATATTACAACGGAGCAAGCATTTATATATGAAAAGAAATTTTAATAATGCTGTATGGTGATAAATAACGAAAATAAAACAAATATCAACTGGTATATACCGACTTATGGAAAACTACTCATAAGTCTTTATAAACAAAAGGATTTTTCTTCCTTTCTTTTTACATTTAATAGCTAAAAAATGATTAAAATTATTAGAAGAAACAGAAGATTATGTAGGAGATGAAATAAATGAAAATTAATTTAAGCAATATTAAAGTAGCAATTTTTGATTTTGATGATACACTTGCAATTCATAAAGATAAAGATTATCAAAAGCATCGTAATGAATCTGAAGAAAAGTTACAAAACTATTATTTGAATGCATATTTAGTTCCTGAAAAATTTTATGAAATAATCGAACCATGTAATATGTCAGAATCTATACTTAAACTAATTAATATTTTAAGAAAAAACAATGTTAAAATATATTGTGTATCTGGAATGAAATTTTCATTTCATTTGAGAGCAAAAGAATATTTTGTTCATAAATATTACGGAAATGATATAGAAGTTATTTCAACAAAAAATCAGCAATTAAAAATAGATGCAACAAAAATAATTAGCAAGGTTAACAATTGTAATTTGAATGAAGTATTATTTGTAGATGATATTGAAGAAAACATTATTAACTTTGATAAGATAGGAATAAATGCATTATTGCCTAGTGATGTTGATTCGTTGATAGAAAGGTAAATAAAGTAGGTAAAAATAAAACAAATATAAATTGGTATGTGGAGAGTTATGGAAAACTTCCTATGAAGTCTTATAAATAAAGTCTTTTAGTCCTATTCCTTTTTACATTTTATAACTGGAAAATGATAGTTATTTTAAATAAAATAGAGGTAATAACGACT
>URLV01000030.1 GCA_900548725.1 uncultured Mycoplasmatota bacterium | reverse complement strand
CATTTCTTTTTGAACTGTTTTTTTATTGATGTCTACCCTAAGGGGTGCATTTCATAAATTCGTTATTTAAAAATTAAGCATGACCCAATCTGGTTTAAAGATTAGTAGTATTCCCATTAAAATCATTAATATTCCTCCAATTAAATTTACAAATTTATTGTATCTAGTACTTATACCTTTAGATTTTAATGTAAATACAGCTATTAAAAATACTACTAAATCATCTATTAAATAAAAGAATATATATACAATTAAATAAATAATTTTTGTTAGTCCATGTATGTTATTTAAACTTAATAATTCTAGATAAATTGTTGGAAAACCTAAAGAGCATGCTAACTCTACTAGATTAACACTACTTGCTAATAAAATTGTACCTATTATAGCAAGTAAAGTAGATTTTTTAGACATTATTTCATTTATTCTCTTTATTATACCTTTTCTTTTCTTTTTATCAACAACATGACATCCAGTATCTTTTCTTGTTTTTATATACACATATAAATTATATATACCTAATATAATTGCAACTATTGCAATTAGGTCTCTAACAACGTTTACCATTGTTAAATCTAAAATAACACTCATACCTAGCATACTTAAGAAATATATTATTCCGCTTGTTAAAATAAAAGTTAATCCAATGGTAATCATTTTCTTTTTGTCTTTCATTCCTAAAGTCATATTGATTAACAACAACAATATCCACATAGCACAAGGATTAAATCCATCTATAAACCCTAATATTATGCCAACTAAAGTTAAGCTAGTTTTTTTGGCATCAACTTTACCTAGTAATGGAATTGTTTTTTCCACAATTTCTTTTTTATCATTAATATTATCATTTAAATAGTTGTCTATAATGTAAGTAAATTCATCTTTTGTCGATTCGCTAAAACCTAATATATATTCTTTCCCAATTACAGTAAAAGGAACTCCAGTACTTGTAACTTCAAATAAATTTTTTGATGCATTCATCATTGTTAAATTATCTTTATTTTTCATTACTTCATACTTATAAATATTTATTTTCTCTTTATATTTATCTTCCAATTCTTTAAAATATTCTATTTCATCATGACAATGTGGACAAGTATAACTATAAAATAAATATATATTAACCTTATTTTCTTCTACTTTTTTCCCTACAATGTTTGCAGTAACATCTTCATAATCTTTACTTAATGCAAATACATTAAACGGAATTAAAAAAAGTATAGAAATTATTAATACCCATATTTTTTTCATAATATTTCACTCAATTCTTCTAAAATTTCTTTTTTTGTTTTTTCTCCAATTATTCGTTTAATCTCTTCATTGTTATTTTCTACAATAACTACCGGAAGTATTTCTCCGACATTATACTTTTCTACTTTTTCTTCATCCAAATCATAATCTAAACTAATATACTCATGATTAGGATACATATTTTCTATATCTGACCAGATACTTTTTGAAATTAAGCATCCTGGACACCACATTGCATTTATTTTAATTATTTTCATTACTACTTAACTCCCCATCATAAATTTTCTTAAATATTTTCATAAATTTATTTAGTTCTTCTATAGTTGTTAGATGACTTAAACTAATTCTTATACTGTTTTTGGCTAATTCTAGATCATTAGTTATAGCATATACAGATTTAGAAGGTGTACTTCCTAAACTACATGCGGATGTTGTTGATAAACAAATTCCATTTTCAGTTAATTTTTTTACAACTCTTTTTGCATCCATTTTTACTAAACTAAAATTTAATGTGCTTGGGATACTGTTTTTAGGACTATTAATATGTACATTACTAAATATGCTAAGTTCATCTCTTAAATATTTATTTAATCCACTTATATAGTCATATCTTTTATTTAAATTATCTAAAGCCAATTCTATAGATTTTTTTAATGCTGCAACATTTGCTGTTACTGGAGTTCCACTTCTATATATTGTTGTTGATTTACCACCATGAATTAGTGGAATTAGTTTATTGTTGTTCATGTTTAATAGTACTCCAAATCCGTTTAATCCATAAAATTTATGAGGTGCAAAAGTAACAAAATCTATGCCTTTAAAATCAACATTTATTTTTCCTACTGCTTGTGTTGCATCTGTATGAAATATGCAATTTTCATATTTTTTTATAATTTTACTTATTTCTTTTATTGGTTGTACTGTACCTAATTCACTATCAACATAACATATGCTTACTAAAATAGTATCATCTCTTATAGTATTTTTTAACTCATTTAAATCTAATTGACCGTTTTCTAAAATTGGTATTACTGATATTTCATAGCCTTTATTTGCTAAGTAATTGCAAGGTGCTATTATGCTTGAGTGTTCTATTGCAGAGACAATAATATGTTTCCCTTTATTTTTATTAATTTCTGCAATTCCCTTTATTACCATGTTATTAGATTCACTAGAACCACTTGTATAAATTATATTATTTGGTTCAATGTTGAAATATTTTGAAATTTTTTGTGTACTATCATCAATTATTTTTTTTGCTTCTAATCCTAGTGGATGAGTACTATTAGGGTTTGCAATATATTTTGTAGTAGCACTTACATATTCTTTTAAAACTTCTTTTTCAACTGGGGTATTTGCTGCATAATCTAAATATATCATTTCTAACACTTCCTAAACTAGAATAATTATACCATAACTTTTATGTATTTTATGTGAAATATCAAAAATTTAAAAGAAAAAAGCTTTTTAGTTTTAATTCTTAAATGTTATATCTCCAACATCTATTGGATAGTTTGGATAACTTGCATCAATTAACGAAATATTACTACGTAGTTTTTGAGTTTTTTTTATAATATATATTTTTTAATCGAATTTAAAATATTATAGAGAAAATAGTAATAAATTATAAGATTTAATATAAAAGAAAACCTAATAATTAAGTTTTCTACATATGTTTTAATGCACGTTTTTCTAATGTATTTATTATTAAATATAGTAAATAAGATAATATTAGTAAGATTGTTACTCCTGCCATAACTAAATTTAAATTAAATACTTGTGTACCATATAGTATTAAATACCCTATTCCGGCTTTGCTAGATAAGAATTCTCCCATTATGACCCCTATTAATGACATGGATATATTCAATTTTAATGTTGAGAATATATTCTCCATACATTCTGGTATTACTAAATTAATTATTATTTGTTTTTCATTTGCACCAAATGATTTAATGAGTTTTAATTTATATTCGTCAGTATTTATAAAACCATTATAAAATCCGACTATAGAAACTATTAAATTTATTAAAAGTGCCATTACTATTATAGATTTATTGTTTGCACCTATCCAAATTATTAGTAGTGGTCCTAATGCAACTTTTGGTAAACTATTAAGTAATGTTAAATATGGATCAAATACTTTTTTTATGTAGTTAAATCTATAAAATATAAGTGCAATTATAAATCCTATTATACTACCTAAAATAAATGAGACAAATAATTCTAAAAGAGTAACGTATATGTTGTTAAATAAATTATTATTTTTATATAAATCTATTATAGTTATGAGAACTTTGGATGGACTAGAAAATATGAAACTATTAATTATATTAAATCTACTTAGTAATTCCCATATTATTATGAAAGATAATCCTATAGTAATTTGTGTAATTCTTATATTTCTTTTTTCTTTTTTTATTTTTTTTAATACTTCATTCATTTATCAATCTCCTTCCATAAAATATCGTAATAGTAATAAAATTTTTCATCACTTCTATTTTTTGAAGGAGTGTTTTTGTTTAATAAGTTTATATCATATATTTTTTTTATTGTTCCTGGTCTTTTTGTCATAACTGCAACTCTATCACATAAACTGATACATTCTGCAATATCATGACTTATAATAATTGTTGTTACGTTCATTTCTTTTATTATTTTATAAACATCATCACTTATATCTAATCTAGTAATTAAATCTAGTTTTGAAAATGGTTCATCAAGTAGCAGAATATCTGGTTTTATTGCTAGTGTCCTTATTAATGCTACTCTTTGTTTCATACCACCAGATAGACTATTAGGATACTTGTTCATAAAATCTTTTAAACCATAGTTTTCTAATAGTTTTTTTGTGTATTCTATATTTTCTTTTGTTTTTATACCTTTTATTTTTAAACCTAATGTTGCATTATCTAATATATTTAACCAGGGAAATAAAGCATCATTTTGTAGCATATAACCAACAATATAATCTTTCTTTTTAGATATTATTTCTCCACTACTACATTTATCCAATTTTGCAAGTATTGAAAGTAAGGTACTTTTACCACAACCACTATTACCTATTATTCCAAGAATTTCTCCGTTTTTAACACTAATATTTATATCTTTTAAGGCTTCAACACACCCTAATTTAGTATAATATGTTTTTGACAAATTCTTAATGTCAATTACATTATTCATAATAATTAATGATTAAATCATTGTAATTTACATATTCTTTTATTTGATTAGATTTAATCATAATGTCTTCTAAGTTTTTAAAACTTTCTTCACTAATATAAGGTGTTTTAAGCCAAGAATCGTTTTCTTTATATCTATCTATTATTTTGATTAAGTCATTTTTTGATGTATCTGGAAATTGTTTTATTATTGTATTTGCAATTACTTCTGCACTATTATTATGAACGAAATCTAATCCTTCTTTAATTGATTTTGCAAAAGATTTAACTATTTTTTCATTTTTTTCTATATAGCTTTTTCTTGCATTAAAGGCAGTGTATGGCATTTCTCCAGATAATTCACCTACCGATGATACAACGTAACCATAACCTAATTTCTCAAGTTGTGTTGCATTTGGTTCAAATAGATTTACATAATCTCCTGTTCCAGAAATGAAAGCTCCACTAAGTGATGCAAAATCTATAGTTGTATTTATATTAACATCACTAACAGATATTTTGCTATTTCTTAAAGCATTTTCAAAATTTAATTCAGGCATACCACCGATTCTGCCTGCTAAAACTTCTTTTCCTTTTAAATCACTAATTTTAAAATTTTTATTTTCTTTTCTAGCAACTATAAATTGTCCATCTCTTTTAGTTAATCCACTAAATGTTTTTACATAATCTTTTTCACCTTCATTATAAATATAAATAGTTGCTTCTGGTCCACATAATCCAATATTTACATCGTTAGATAATACTGCTGCAACAACATTATTCGCACCACTAGTCAATACTACATCAACATCAAGTCCATTATCTTTAAAATATCCTTTTTCTATTGCAACGTACCATGGAGCATAAAATGCTGAATGCGTAACTTCTGCAACAGTAACGTGTTCTAAATTATTATTAGAACTTTTTTTATTAAATATAATCAATAGACTACAAGTAATAATAATTAAAATAACAATACTAATTATAATTTTTTTCATAAATTCTCCTTTTACAATTTTATTATATGAGAATAATTAAAGTCGTGATACAATTATATGGGTGGTATTATGAATATTAAGGATAATATGTTAATGTATGAAAAAAATTTAAATGAATATGCATCTAAAAATAGAGATGCAATAAGATTTGATTTAAATAAGGAAGATATTAGAGGGGAATATTATAGAGATATTGATAGGATAATACATAGTTTGTCATATACAAGATATAGTGATAAGACTCAAGTTTTTTCTAATAATTCAAATGATAATATTACTCATAGAATTATTCATGTACAATTAGTTAGTAAGATTGCTAGAACTATTGGAAGAGCATTAAAATTAAATGAAGATTTGATAGAGGCAATAAGTTTAGGACATGATTTAGGTCATGTACCATTTGGTCATGTTGGTGAATCTATTTTGAATGAGATATCACTAGAACATAATGAGGGATATTTTATGCACAATATACAAAGTGTCAGAAATTTAATGATTGTTGAAAATGATGGAATTGGTAAAAATATTACAGTGCAAGTACTAGATGGAATACTTTGCCATAATGGGGAAAAATTACTACAAAAATATACTTATAAAAATAAAAACAAAGAAGAATTTTTAAGTGATTATAATAATTCATACAAAGATAAAAAAGTTGCTAGAAATCTGATTCCAATGACTTTGGAAGCTTGTGTTGTTAGGATAAGTGATATTATAGGTTATATTGGAAGAGATTTAGAAGATGCAATTGAAGTTGGTAAAATAAAAAGAGAAAATATTTCTGAAAATATTGTTAATAACTTAGGGGATAATAATGCCAGCATTGTTAATACTCTAATTTTAGATATTATCGATAATTCTTATGACAAAAATTTTATTGAGCTCTCTGATAAAGTATATAATGCTTTAAATGATTTAATAAAATTTAATTATAATAATATTTATTTAGTTGCAAATAGTAAAGATGAAATTGAGCTGTATAATTTTATGTTTAGGGTTGTATTTAATAAATGTTTATACATTTTAGAAAATAAACTTACAGGTTACAATATTTATAAATATTATCTAAATAAAATGTCTAATGAATATAAAAAAGATAATTCTAGTGAAAGAATCATCTTAGATTATATTGCAGGTATGACAGATAATTATTTTATTCATGAATTTGAAACATTAAAAAAAATATAAGTGTAATTATAGCCACTTATATTTTTTTATTAATTATAATATTGATATTCCCAAACAGCGTTGTAGATAATACCATATGCACATAAATTTTCTATGTAAGTCTCATTATATGGATTCCATACATGGAATTTTGTACTACAATTTGTATAATTATAATTATTAGCATACCAGTTAACTTCAAAGCCTTCGTCTATAGCTTGGTCTATATTTTTATAATATTTGTCACTAGTAGATACTGATGCATGTCTAATTTTACTTAAATTATTTGCATTTAAGTCCATAGCTTCAAATCCGTTTGCTGTATATATAAATGTGCTATTGTGTCTATTATAGAATGTATTAATTTGTGTTTTATTTGTAATTCCACTATAATAACCTACACTTTTTAATCTAACACGTTTAACTCTACTGTTATTTGCTATTTCACTAGGTACTTTTAATGTATGAGTAACATTCATTGAACCATTTGTATAAACATTCCATCCCATAGAATAAACTTTTGTAGTTAATGTTTTAGTTGTATTTTTTCCATAATTGTAATCATAATCGTAATCATAGTCATAATCATAATCATAATCGTCATCATCATAATAATTGTTTGAATTCTTTGTATATTTTGCAACTAAAGTTATATTTCTTGTAACTGGAGTATCAAAATCATATTTACTTCCATTTAAATACCAACCTTTGAATGTATAACCATACTTATATGGATTACCAGGATTTTCTGCAACATCATTTTTTAATACTACTTGTTTAGGATATGATGTATTGCTTCCTTTTGTATCAAAATATACTGTATATTTGGTAGTTGCTGAAGATTTTGCTATTGTTCCAGTATTTTTGGCTCCTGAGTTTCCTTTTATTGTTACAGTACTTGAACTAGTAGATGTTGAAGATGAACTAACATTAGTCTTAGTTGATCCACAATTAGAAGCTGTACAAGTATTCCCACTGTTAGTACTATATGTTTTTGTACTTGTTTCTTTACTTGTATTAGTGACTGTAGATGTACTATTATCATCACCATTATCACTTAAATATGTTAATTTATAACTTGATGCATTTCCACAAACTAAGTTTGCTTTAATTTTTGTTTTTTTATTTTCTACAAGTGCAGTAACATAACTACTTTCTCCATCACATGTTTTACCATCTTCATCAGATAATGTTTCAATTACTCCATTGTCGATTAATTCATTTAATGTAACCATAGTTGTTGTATTATCATTTTTAGGAAGTTTTTCTTTGTTGTCAGTAAAATATTTTTCACCAGCATTTTTCAACTTTTCAATGTTTTCAGTAAAAGTTGAAGTTGCTTTTGATTCTGCAGTTGCAGTAGTTGTATTAGTAGTTTGCTTTTTGTTATTTCCCTTTAAAGTACTATAACCTTTAACAGCAATTAATACTACTAAAAATGCAATAATAACTTTTAAAAATATACCTTTCCAATCAATTGAACTTTTTGTTTCTTCGTACATAAATCATTTCCCCCTTCTAAAGAACTAATTGTACTAAAATCTCAAGTTGTTAAGTATTCTAACATTTTTTATTTGAAATGTCAAATGTTAAAAAACCCAACAATGCGGGTTATATTTTTTTATCTCATCAACCCCCATTGATGTATAGATTATAGCACATATTTTATACATTGTCAAACACATTTTATCGACAATATGTTCGTAAAATTTAAAAGAAACTACTTTTCTGACTTAGTAGTTTCTTCTTCTTTATTTTCAGTTTGACTTTCTTCCTTAGAAGATAATTTTCCTGTTTTAACTAATTCATCTATTTCTTCTTTAGTTATTGTTTCTTTTTCAATTAATGTATTACTCAAAAGCATTACTAAATCTTTATTTTCTTTTAATATTTTAGTTGCTTTTTTATAACATTCGTTTACTATTTTTCTTACTTCTTCGTCTATTTCTAATGCAACTGCATCTGAGAAATTTCTTGTTTTGTTATAATCTCTTCCTAAGAATACTCCTTCTTCTTTATGTTCTAATTGTACTGGACCTAAATCACTCATTCCATATTCTGTTACCATACTTCTTGCTATTTTAGTTGCTTTTGAGAAGTCATCTGAAGCTCCTGTAGATATTTCACCGAAATACAGTTCTTCACTTACACGTCCACCTAGTAATCCAGTTATACTTGCTAGTAATTCATTTTTAGTTGCTATAGCAATTTTTTCTTCTTTTGGAAGCATCATTGTATAACCACCAGCCATACCTCTTGGTATGATTGTTATTTTATGAACTTCATTGGCATCTTCTAATTTTAATCCGATTACTGCGTGTCCTGCTTCATGAAGTGAAACTAATTTCTTTTCTTTATCAGTAATTTTTCTACTTGTTTTTGCAGGTCCCATAAGTACTCTGTCTGTTGCTTCATCTATTTCATCCATACTTATTGCTTTTTTGTTTCTTCTTACAGCTAATAAAGCTGATTCATTAAGTAAATTTTCTAAGTCTGCTCCACTAAATCCTGGAGTTCTTTTTGATAAATTTTCTAAGTTAACAGATGAATCAAAAGTTTTATCTTTTGCATGTACTTTTAGTATTGCTTCTCTTTCTTTTTGGTCTGGCAAACTTACAGTTACTTGTCTATCAAATCTACCAGGTCTTAATAATGCTGGATCTAGTACGTCTGGTCTATTTGTTGCAGCAATAATGATTATACCTTCATTTGCACCAAATCCGTCCATTTCTGTTAATAATTGGTTAAGTGTTTGTTCACGTTCATCATGACCTCCACCTAGTCCAGTTCCTCTTTGGCGTCCAACTGCGTCTATTTCATCTATGAATATTAAGCATGGTGCTGATTGTTTTGCTTGTTTAAACATATCTCTAACACGGCTTGCTCCAATACCAACAAATAATTCTACAAAGTCAGAACCACTTATGTAGTAGAATGGAACATTTGCTTCACCAGCTACTGCTTTTGCTAATAGTGTTTTTCCTGTTCCTGGAGGACCTACTAATAAAACACCTTTAGGTATTCTTGCACCTAATTTTTGGAATTTTTTAGGATTTTTTAAGAAATCTATAAGTTCTGCGACTTCTTCTTTTTCTTCATTTAATCCAGCAACATCTGTAAATCTTACTCTTCCACCATCTTCAGAAAGTTTTGCTCTACTTTTTCCGAAATCCATAGAATTTTTATTTCCACCAGATATTTTGCTAAATAGATAGAATGTTGCTGCTATCAATAAAACAAATGGTACAACATTTACTAATATCGTCACAACACTTGAATTTTCTGGATTAGTATTTGTTTTTACTTCAAATTCATTATTATCTGCATAAGATAATATTTTATTTATTACTGTTTCTGATAATGGTACATTAACTTTGAATACTTCATTTTTACCATAATCTTTTAATTTACCAGTAATATAGTATACCCCTGCATTTGATTTTGGTGTTACTTCAATACTTTTTACTGTATCTTTACTTAATTCTGTAATTAATTCATCATAATTTAATTTATTAATTTTAGTATTACCAATATTATAAAAAACTAGTGTTCCAAATATAACTAAAATTAATATTAAATATGGCATTGTTTGTTTTGTAATATTATTTTTTTTCATATTCTTCTCCTTTTTTTGTGTACTTTATTATTATATCATAAAACTCTTTATTATAACAATCAAATTTACTTTTCTTTACTCCTGGTATCCATAATATATTGTTGTTACTGTCACAGACTATTGGATAATTATTTCTTTTTGATTTTTCTATTTTTTCATCTATAAATATTTTAGAAACTTTTTTTGTTCCAATCATATTTTTTACTTCAATTAAATCATTCTCTTCTTTATTTCTAATTATAATTGGAAGTGTAATTTCTTTACTATTTAATTTTATTACATAATTACTTTTTTCTTTTGTATCTGGAATAATTTCTATAGTTCCGTAATTTTCAATATATTGTTTGTCTTTTAATATATATTTATATTTTTTTGATTCAATTTTTTTATCTATTTTAAATAATAATTTATTATATGATTTAATTACTTTTATATTATTTGGTAAATCTATTTCACTATTTTTATTTGAATCAATAATATTCATTATATTTTCTATATGCTTTTTATTTATTAATGTTATGTTTTCGTTGTAGATGTTAAATAGTATTGTTTCTAATTCTTTTTGTTTTATATAGGCATGTAATTTATTGAATTTAGATAAATCTAAAGTATCATTTTTATAATTATCTTTTATTTCACTTTGTACTGCTAATTTTGTATAGTCATTTATATTATTTAGTTCTTCACTTAATTCTAAAAATTTTTTATGAATATTTTTATTTTCTTTTTTTAATAGTGGAAGTATATCTAGTCTTATTCTATTTCTTGTATATTTCTTTGATTTATTTGATTCATCATATACACAAGGAATATTATGCTTTTCTATATATAATTCTATGTCTTTTTTTGTATAAAATATAAGTGGTCTAATGATTTTGTAATCTTTATATGAAGAGATTTTTGTAAAACCTTTAAATCCGTTCAAATTACTTCCTCTTATAATTCTCATTAAAATAGTTTCTATTAAATCATCTCCATGATGTGCTGTTAATAATATGTCTGTTTTATATTTATTTAATATTTCTATAAAGAAATTGTATCTTTTTTCTCTTGCTTCAGTTTCTGTGAATTTATTATTTTTATATGATTTTATTTCCATTCCTTCGAATATTATATTGTTTTCTTTACAATAGTTTTCTACAAAAATATATTCTTGTTTTGAAACTTCTCTTAAGTTGTGATTTACATGTGCACATATTAGATTATATCCGTTAGTTTTTAGTATGTGTAAAAGAGCCATTGAATCAGGACCGCCTGATGTTGCAACTACTAATGGCTTGTTTTTATCAATATTTAATTTTTTTAAAAATTCAAACATTTCTTTCATTTCAATCACTAGGACTATATTATACTATTTTAATGAAATTATCAAGAAAAAATATGCGTTTTATTTGACATTATTTGTCGAATTTTTTTATTAATTTGTTTCATAGAAAAAAGTCTTGATATACAAGACTTTGTTTGAAAACATATTAACGTTTTGAGAATTGTGGTGCTCTACGAGCTTTTTTAAGACCATATTTTTTACGTTCTTTAACTCTTGGATCACGAGTTGTAAATCCAGCAGCTTTTAAAGTTTTTCTATATGAATCTTCTTTTCCTTTGTTATCTTTATCAAATTCTAATAATGCTCTAGTGATACCTAATCTGATTGCTCCAGTTTGTCCAGAGAATCCTCCACCTTTAACAGTGATAGTTATATCGAAAGTATTTTCATTGTTTGTTGCAACTAAAGGTTGTTTTAAATCCATTACTAAAGTTTCAAATGGCATATAGTCGTTGATATCTCTACCATTAACTGTAATTTTTCCAGTTCCTGGAACCATTCTAACTTGAGCAGTTGAACGTTTTCTTCTACCTGTAGCAGTAAATTCTTTTTTACTCATATTCTTCCTCCTAATCAATAGTTATACTAACTGGTTTTTGTGCTTGATGTTTATGATCAGCACCAGCGTATACAAATAATTTTTTAGCAGTTGCTCTTCCTAATCTATTATGAGGAAGCATTCCTTTAACTGCTCTTTCAACCATTTCTACTGGATATTTTTCTACCATTGTTTTAGCATTACGTTCTCTTAATCCTCCTGGAAATCCAGAATGATTATAATACATTTTTTGATCTAATTTGTTTCCTGTTAATTTTACTTTATCTGCATTAACGATAATAACGTAGTCTCCACAATCAATATGAGGTGTAAATGTCACTTTATGTTTACCTCTTAAAAGGTTAGCTGCTTTTGTAGCAACTCTACCTAAAGGTAAGTTTTCAGCATCAATTACATACCAATTACGATTAACTGTTTCCTTTTTTTCCATAAATGTTTTCATATTTTTTTCCTTTCA
This sequence comes from uncultured Mycoplasmatota bacterium, assembly GCA_900548725.1. Classification (GTDB taxonomy): domain Bacteria; phylum Bacillota_I; class Bacilli_A; order RF39; family UBA660; genus UMGS1124. The sequence goes on along the minus strand of URLV01000030.1, from coordinate 2,224 downwards.
CTATTCTTGATACTTTTAACTTCCCACATCAAAAATAAAAAGAATAAATAAAATGTACCATTTAAAATTATATGTTATTACAATGAAAAAGTCAAACTTTTTCGTGCTTAACTTTCTTTTTTTCTTAATTTTTTACTTATATTACGTAATTTACTATATCTTCGTACTTAGAACCATGTGGAGTAAGTTTTATAATACGGGTGTTTTCATCTATTACTTTGAATTTAATATCTAATCTTTCTTCTGGTAAAATATCACTTATCAGTTCAGACCATTCGATTATAGAGACTCCATCACTATTAAAATAATCATTAAATCCAATACTTTCATCTCCGTCTTCTAATCTATAAACATCCATGTGATATAAAGGCATTTCACCTGATGTGTATTCTTTTACTATATTAAATGTTGGACTAGTTATTGTTTCTTCTAAACCAAGTGATTTTGCAAATCCTTTAACAAAAACAGTTTTACCACTTCCTAATTCTCCATCTAAGCAAATAATCATTCCTGGAAATTTTTCTGATTCGATGTTTTCTGCTAATTCCATTGTATCTTCTATACTTCTTGATGTAATTTTATAATCCATTCTTTATCACCTAAATTAATTATAAAAAAAATATGAATCTATATCAACATAAAAATTCATATTTTAATAAAGTTTACACTATATTATTTCATCACTAAAAAATTCTGGTTCACAAGTGATATTTATTTTTAATTTTTTTAATGCATTATTCTCTTCATTATTTATAATAAATGTGGAATGGGCTTCAGTTCCTACTAATTTATCTAAGTTGTTTATAGATTTATCTATTACTGGATTCGTTGCACTACATATTGATAATGCAATTAAAACTTCTGGAAGAGTTAGTCTATTGTTTGTTTTTCTTAATTTTAATATAGGTTCTAATACTTTTGGACTTAGTAAATTTATGTCATCTGGTATTTTTGATAATTCTTTTATTCCATTTATAATAAGTGAACTTACTGGACTTAGTAATTCCGTTTGTTTTCCATGTATTAATTTTCCATTTGGTAGCTCTAATGCTACTAAATGTATTTTACGTTTTTTAGATTCTTGTTTTACATATGGTATAACTTTCATAAAATTTTCGTCAACTTCTAATTCGTTCATTAATAATTTTTCTTTTTCGACTGTATCATAATCTGATAGTCCAAATTTATAATTTTTAAGTTCACTATAATATCTACGTATAACTTCTTTTTTTGCAGCATCACTTACTACTTTATCATTTGAAATGCAGTTTCCTACCATATTGACACCCATGTCTGTTGGAGAAAAGTATATATCTTTACCACTTATTTTATTTAGAATATTTTTTAAAATTGGAAAAGTTTCTACATCTCTATTGTAATTTACGGCAGTAATATTATATTTTTCTAAGTGAAATGGGTCTATCATATTTATGTCTTTTAATTCGATAGTTGCTGCTTCGTATGCAATATTTACTGGATGTTTAAGTGGTAAATTCCATACTGGGAACGTTTCAAACTTTGCATATCCAGCATTTATACCATGTTTGTGTTCATGATACAATTGACTTAAACATGTACCTAATTTTCCTGAACCTGGTCCCGGAGCATTTACTAAAATTAATTTTTTTGTAGTTTCAATATATGGATTTGCACCATAACCTTCTTCACTTACAATAGTTTCTACATCTGTTGGATAACCTTTTGTAAACGTATGAATATAAGTTTTAATGTTTTGTCTTTCTAATCTTTTTATAAATTTATCAACATTATTTTGTTTGTTGTAAAGTGTTATTACTACTGAATTTACTATAAATCCTAAATTTTTTGCATTATTAATTATATTAAGCATTTCTATATCATAAGTTATTCCGAATTCAGCACGAACTTTATTTTTTTCTATATCGTTTGCATTGATACAAAAGATAATTTCTAAATCTTTTTTTAATTCTTGAAACATTTGGATTTTTGCATCTTCTTTAAATCCTGGTAGTACTCTAGCAGCATGTGTATCTTGAAAAAGTTTTCCACCAATTTCTAAATAAAGTTTGTCAAACATTTTAATTCTTTCTTTTATTTTTTTACTTTGTATATTTACATATTTTTCATTGTTAAATCCTTTTTTCATGTTTACCTCTCATATTATATATATTTAGTATAACATATAAGTAAATTTTAACGCAAAAAAAATGGCAGCTTTCTATCTTCGCTTCCACTATTTTCGACG
>URLV01000029.1 GCA_900548725.1 uncultured Mycoplasmatota bacterium | reverse complement strand
CTCTTTTTAATTTACTGTTTTTTTATTGATGTCTCTAAATTAGGGTTCACATCATAAAATCCTGTTTTTTAATGATTCATTCTTCATTTATTTTAACATTTTTATTCATAACCTCATAATTATCTGTTATTGAAATAAATGCTTTTTCATCTATTAAGTGTATTCCTTCTTTTACTTTAAAATAGTCTTTAGTTGGAATAACTGTCATTATTACTCTATTTTTCTTTTTAGAAAATCCACCTTCTGCATCAAATGCTGTTAAGTCAAAGTGTAGTTCTTCCATTATATATTTTTTTATTTCTTTTTCTTTTGATGTGATAATATAGAATGCTTTAGTATCACTTATACCTATTCTAGCTTTTGTTGTCATATATCTAATTATTATAATTACTATTATAGAATATAATGCTTGTTCTAAGCTATAAGCTTTTATACTGATTAGAATAAGTATTACGTCTAATCCTCTTGATATTATTCTTGTATTTTTTTTAGAGAAATCATTATACATATCTTCTAATATATATATTGCACCTGTTTTATATCCTTCTTTATACATTATACTGTATCCTAATCCCATTATGAATGCACCAGATATTGCTACTAGTAATTCTTCTACATTATTTACTATATTAATATTTATAAATGAAGTTAAATAAATACATAATGGTAATAATAATGTTGGTAATAGATATTCATATAATTTATCTTTATCATATATCATATAAATTAGCCATAGTGTCCATATATTTATTATTAATAATAATGCAGCTATATTAAATCCATAACTATATGAAAATATACTTGTTAAACCAATTGTTTCACTTGCAACTAATTTAGCTGGTACTATAAATATATTTAATCCTAAACTAATTAGAATGCATGATATTATTATCTTTGTATATTTTTTAATTTCATTCATAATTTTTACCTCTTTATTCTTAAATATTCTTTCATAAATTCTAGTATATCACCATCTAATACTTTACTTGTATTTGTTGTTTCATAGTTTGTTCTTACATCTTTTACTAAACTATATGGTTCTAAAGTATAATTTCTTATTTGACTACCAAAATCTATATTTAATGTTTCACCTTTTAAATCATTTATTTCTTTTTGTTTATTTTTTAATTCTATTTGAAATAGTTTACTTCTTAATAAGTTCATTGCTGTTTCTTTATTTTGTATTTGACTTCTTTCATTTTGACATGTGACAACTATATTTGTTGGGATGTGTGTAATGCGTACTGCTGAGTCTGTTGTATTTACTCCTTGTCCTCCACATCCACTACTTCTATAAACGTCAACTCTAATATCATTTGGATTGATATCTATTTCTATGTCTTTATTTATTTCTGGTATTACAGACACTGATGCGAAAGATGTTTGTCTTTTTCCAGCTGCATTAAATGGACTTATTCTAACTAATCTATGGACACCTATTTCACTTTTAAAATATCCATAAGCATGGTCTCCTGTAATTTTTAGTGTTACACTTTTTATTCCAGCAGTATCACCTTTTAATTTATCAATTATTTCATATTTATAATTATTTTTATCACAAAACATTGTATACATTCTAAGTAGCATATCTGCCCAATCACAAGCTTCTGTTCCACCTGCTCCTGGATGTATTTCTAGGTAGCAACTTGAATTGTCATAAGGACCATTTAATAAAGTTTCTATTTCTAAATCATTTATTTCATTTTTTATATTATTTAATTCTGTTTCTAATTCTTTTAATTCGTTTGTATCCTCACTACTTAATATTTCTAAAAGTGATATAGAATCATTTATTTTTGTGGATAAATTGTTAAAAGATGATACAGTCTTTTTTAAATTAACTAATTCACTATTAACTTTATTAGCATAATCAACGTTGTTCCATATATTTTCTTCTTGTAATTCTGTTTCTAATTCATTTATTTTAATAGTTTCACTTTGTAAGTCAAAGTGACCTCCCAAGTATATTTATTTTTTCTTTTTCTTCTTCTAATGCAGATAATATTTCTTTTTTCTCCATATCTAATCTCTCCTGGTAAAAGTATATCATAATTTGTTTATGTTTTCTATATTATTTAGTTGAAATTATGTTTACCACTTGAAGTGACTTTATTTAGTTAAAATTTATGGGAGAATTGTAATGTTTTAAATTTAAAAGTTAATAAACAAAAAAATATAAAACCAAAAGTGTTCTATATTTTTCAATCTTTATTATTAATCATTTTTTTATTAAATATTATTATTGATAATATTATTGATAAGGTGAAATATGTTAGGAATATTAATATATTGTTCATTTTAATTAGAGATAGATTGTTATTTAGTATACCTTTTATTATTATTAATGAACTTTCAAATGGTAAAAAATTACATAAATGTGTGAAAAAATTGCCTAACATTTCTTTTGGAAAATACATTGTACTAGTGAATACAACTAATTGTACTATAATACTAGATATTCCAGAAGATGCTTTTTCATTAAATATACTTCCTATTATTATACCTATTGATATAAATAATATAGATATTAATGTTGAAATTAATATTGAATAAATTATAGTTATACTAAATTTTAATCCAAGTATTATTGATAGTGTAAATAATAATATATTTTGAATTAATACTATTGGAATTAATGAAATTATATAACCTAATATGTATTCTTTTGATTTCATAGGTGATACACCTAGTCTTACAAGCAATGATGTATTTCTGTCACTAGAAATTAGAGTTGACGTTGATAAGGTTAAGAATGCAAAACTGAATATTATTATTCCTGGAGTAAAATTTTCTATTTTATAATTATCACTTGGTATATTAAATTGACTAAATATAAATAATAAAAATAATGGTAATATAATAGAAAATATTATACTTAATGGGTCTCTAATTATTTCTTTAGTATTTCTTTTTGCAAAATTTAATGTTCTCATTATAATTCACCTCCAGTTGATATTTTTATAAATGCATCTTCAAATGTTTTACATTTTGATTCTTTTTTTATATGTTCTGGTGTTCCTACTATTTTTAAAGTTCCTTCTTTCATTATGCCTACTCTATCTGATAATTTTTCTGCTTCTTCCATATAATGTGTTGTTAAAATTATTGTTGTTTTGTTTTTTAGAGTGTTTATAATATTCCACAATTCTTTTCTTGCTATAACATCTAATCCTAGTGTTGGTTCATCTAAAAATAATATTTTAGGTTCATTTATAAGTGCTAGTGCAATTGATAGTTTTCTTTGCCAACCACCTGACAATGTCTTTGCTTTTTGATTTAATACATTTTCTAATTTAAATATTTTTATTAATTCTTCTATTTTCGTTTCTTTATTATTTATTTCGTATACTCCTGCAAAAAAATTTATATTTTCTAGAACTGTTAAATTTTTTGCAATTGCTGTATCTTGTGGAGATATGTTTAATATTTCTTTTATTTTTTGTTTGTTTTTAGTTAAATCTAATTCATTAATAAAAATATTTCCACTTGTTGGTTTTATTAATGTTGATAACATTTTAAGAGTTGTAGTTTTACCTGCTCCATTTGTACCTAGCAGAGAAAATAATTCACCTTCTTTTATTTCTAAATTTAGATTATTAACTGCTATTTTATTTTTATACTTTTTTGTTAAATTTTCTGTTTTAATAGTATACATGATTATTCTCCTTTGTTAAAAATATTTGTACTAATATCTTCTATTACTTCTGATTTTACTAGAGCGATACCTTTTTTCTTATCACATAATATTATGATTGAATCTCCTGGATTAATATCAAACATATTTCTTGCTTCTTTTGGAATTACTATTTGTCCTTTTTCTCCTACTTTACATATTCCAACATATTTATCTTTTTTCATAAAATAATTTCTCCTTCTGTTATACTTTTCATACTTATTATACTTATTATACATAAAAAAAGCAAGTGAGTTGCTATTTATATTTTCTATTTTATATTCCATTTTGGTGGATATATATATTCTATTTTTGTTTGTTTAGGCGTATATTTCTTTTTAATTTTAGTTCTATTTGATTTTAAGGATGGAACTTTTTCTCTACAATATTTATCTAATTCGCAAAATATATTTTGTATATCTATAAGTTGTAGTTTTCTATTACCTATAGTTTTAAAATCAAGATTTAATCTTTTAAATTCTTCTTCTTGATGATTATACATATACTTTATGATATCTTCGTTTGATAGTTTTTCTTTATCTATGACACACTTTTTTATTCCTCTTAATGAGCCTGGTCCAGCAACTGTAAATTCATCTTCTTTCCAATCAACTATATCACTGTAATTAATATCTGTTATTAATTGATATGCCATGAAGTTTCCTATTAACGGATATGATTTTATTATTTTAAAAGCTTGTTCCATATTGGTACATTTTAATATTTTATCTTGTACTTTATCAATTATGAACATTTTGTTTAAAAGTGCTAAGTGATTATCATGTTTTCTATCATATCCAAATGCTTTTGTGGCACAACTTATATAGGCATCATTATATATTTTTATGTTATTATTTATTGCATTTGTTAGTACTTTACTATATTCTTTCATATCAAATGTTGATAATGTTATATCTTTAAATTCTTTTAGTAATAATTCCCATGTTGATTCTTTATTAAATAGTTTAAATAATATTATTCTAAATAACATATCTTCATCTTTGTATGTTTTACCATTATATATTACATTTTTTAATAAGTATTGACTAACTCTGTCATTCACGCGATAACTGTTGCAAAATTTGTAGGTCTTTAATATGGGATCATTAGTCCATGGAGGTGTATCTCCATTTAATTTTTTTATAAATATATTTTGCCTTTCGTTAGCAAAATACCAGTATAAGTCATAAATTTCTTGTCTCTTTTTCATAATAAAATCCTTTCTTTTTTTAAATTTTATTACATATATAATTTAATTTCAACTAAAATTTTGTATTAAAAAATGTAGAGTTTGTTCTACATAATTTTTAAGTTTTCTATATCATTTGTTTTTATAATTCTATTTTGTGGGATTATACCTCTTATGTTTAATAGCGGATATATATTTGTATTTTTACCTATTATTGTTCCTGGATTTAATACTGTATTGCAACCAACGTTTACGTTATCTCCTATTATTGCTCCTAGTTTAGTTAAATTCGTATCTATGTTGTTTACTTTAATGTTTGTTTTATCTAATTTTTGATTGCTAATTTTTACTCCAGCTCCTAAATGAGAATTATAACCTAAAATTGAATCACCTACGTAATTAAAATGCGGTATTTTTGTGTTGTTAAAAAGTATAGAGTTTTTTATTTCTGTATTTGAACCTATAACATTATTTTTACCTATTATTACACTACCTTTTATATGAGAGAATGGTAATATTTTTGTATTATCATCTATTATACAAGGTGGATTAATTACAGAATATTTATCTATTATTACATTTTTTCCTATCCATATATTTTTTTCTATTTCTTTATAATGTATTTTATTTAACTCTTTTCCTAATTCTATAATTTTATTTTCTAAATTATATAATACTTCCCAAGGATATGTTATATTTTTAAAAAATTTTGTTGATATTGTCTCTTCTATGTTTATAATTTCTTTTATATTCATTTTACGAACCACCATTCTATAAATTTATTTGACATGAATTCATCATTATATTTCTTATCTATTTTTTCTTCTATTTTATTTTTAGGTGGAATATTAAAGTGTCTATCTTTCCATCTTATAATTGCAACTGATGTTAATGACATATTTAAAATCATTAGAAATACTAATATATTGCATATTATGCTATATTTATAACCTTTTATTTTATCAAAAAAATTATCATATTTTGGTACTATAACATATATGAATATTAAACCTAGTAATCCCCACATTATTGTCATATCTAGTGATATGTATCCGTGTAAATTAAATGCTCTTCTTTTATAATCCCATGCTTTCATATGAAGTCCGTATTCTAACATGAAACCGCATATATACTCTACTACATCACAAAGTATTGCTGCTGATGTAAATTGTATAAACATGTTGCTTTTTTTCTGTAATTTTGCATTGAAATATAATACTAGAGCCCCTAATCCATATATTAAACAAAATGGACCATATACTGTGACAACGTGGCTTTCCCAATGTCCGTGTCTATATAAACACCATATTCCTTCTAGTATCACACCTAGCACATTTGCAATCATAAATATCCAAAAAGCTTTTTGATATGTTATATAATTTTTACTTTGTTCTTTTTTCATGTATTACCTACTTCTTTAGTTGATTATATCATATTATATTATAAAGTAGAAATAATATTATCTTTTTAATAAATATTATATATATATTGACACAAATTATTATTGTGGTAAAATTTAATTAAGGAACATTCATTTACAGAATGTCTACCTGTTTTGGAATAGACACACGTATTTATTACGTGTCCTTTTTTTGGACTATAAAAAATACTAGTGTCTAATTAATATTTACCCAATTAGTCTCTGAAGAGTATTTTAGATAAAATAATCAATTTGATTATTATTATAAATTTATCAAATATTTTTAAAATAAATGATTTATTACTCATATAATCAACCTACCTCCTTTTAAAGCTGTAGGTAGACACTAAGAAATGAATGTTCGATTAGTTATACTACAATAGTTTTAAATATAAATAAAGCAATTCGACAAAACATGTCAAAAGTTTTTTTCTTTGTGAAAAAACAGTAGATTTTTATTCTACTGTTACTGATTTGGCAAGGTTTCTAGGTTGATCAATGTCTTCACCACGTAGTTTTGCTATTTCATATGATAATAGTTGAAAAGCTGGTGAAATTATTAATGGTTCTGTGAATGCAGTTTGATTTGTAACTACAATTTTATTATTATAAAAATTGGAACTTTTATATTCTTTCATTATTTTATCTGTTGTTAATAGAGTAACGTCTGCTCCTCTTGAAATTGTTTCTTTTATATTACTTATAGTTTTTTCTGCAATAGATTTATCTGTTATAATTGATATTACTTCAGTATTATTTTCTATTAAAGATATTGTTCCGTGTTTTAATTCTCCTGCTTCATAAGCTTCACTATGCATATAAGATATTTCTTTTAGTTTTAAAGATGCTTCCATACATAATGATGCATCTATTTTTCTTCCTATAAAAAATACGTTTTTCTTATTATATATTTCTTTTGCTATATTGTAATATGTTTCTCTATTGTTGATAACTTCTTCTAGTATTTTATATAAATTTTTATAATCTTTTATAATTTTGTTTTTTAGTTCTTTATCTAATAAATCCTTTTTTATTGAAGTAGCGAAGGCTAATAGTGATAAAACTAATACTTGCATTAAATAAGCTTTTGTTGTTGCAACTGCTATTTCATATCCTGCATTTAAGTATATTACATTATCTACTTCACGAGCAATAGATGAACCTACTACGTTAATTATACCTAATGTATCAATATTATTTTCTTTTGATAATCTAAGGGCTGCAAGTGTGTCTGCTGTCTCTCCCGATTGTGAAATTAATATTACTAAAGTTTCTTTATCAAAGAAATGTTTACTATATCTGTATTCACTTGCAACGTAACAATGTGTTTCAATATTTGCATACTCTTCTAAAAGATTTTTACCAACTAATCCTGCATGATATGCACTTCCGCAAGCAACTATTTCTATTTTTTTATATTTTGTTATATCTGGTATTTTTGTAAGTAATGTTTTTTCATCTTTTAAATATAAATTAATAAATTCTTTAACTAGTGTTGGTTCATCATATATTTCTTTTAACATATAATGTTCAAAACCATTTTTTAACGCTGCTTCTTTGCTCCCTTCAAATTCTTTTATTTCATATTTTTTTTCATTTAAATTTTTGTCGTATATTTTTATAGAATCTTCTTTTATTACAGCAATATCTTGTTGGTCTAGTAGTATATATTTATTTGTTTCATTTAATATTGCTGGTACATCACTTGCTATAAAGTTTCCATTTTTGTTAGTTGCTACAATAAGTGGATTATCTTTTCTTGTTGCATATATTGTATCTAATTCATCATCAAAAATTATTCCAAATGCGTAGCTTCCTCTTATTTTTTCTTGAACTAATTTTATTGTTTCTAATTTATCTTTTGTTTCTTTATATATTTTATCTATATATGCACATGCTATTTCTGAATCAGTATCTGATATAAAATTATATCCATCTTTTAATAGTTCTTTTTTTATTTCTTCATAATTTTCAATTATTCCGTTATGTACTAAAGTAATATTTCCGTTTTTGTGAGGATGAGCATTCTTAAAACTAGGTTCTCCATGAGTAGCCCATCTTGTATGTCCAATTCCTATATTAGATTCTTTTAAATCTTTTATTTCTGTTTCTAAATTTTTTATTTTTCCAGAGGATTTTACTATTTTTATTTTATTATCTTCTAATACTGCTATTCCTGCAGAGTCGTATCCTCTATATTCTAAAGATTTTAAACCATTAATAATTACATTGATTGCCTTTTTTTCCTTACCTATATATCCTATTATTCCACACATAATAACTCCTTCTATATAAGTAAAGATGATATATATTTTGTTATAATATTGATTTTATTTTTTGTTATATATCTATCGAGTACTTAACCCGTAGTAGCATCCGCCGAATTTTCGATAACTACTAACCTCGTCAACTATTGTTAGTTCTGGCGCTCATTATAAACTAAAAACCTATCCTCCCTATTAGATTATAACTAATATTTAGTATATAGTATTTTTTTGTTTTTGTCTATGTGGTAATTTTTTTAAGATGAATGTAATATATATATTGACACAAATTATTATTGTGATAAAATTTAATTTGGGAACATTCATTTACAGAATGTCTACCTGAGTTGATAGACACACGTATTTATTACGTGACCTTTTTTTTGGACTATAAAAAATACTAGTGTCTAATTAATATTCAACCAATTACCCCCTGAAGAGTATTTTAGATAAAATAATCAATTTGATTATTATTATGAATTTATCAAAATATTTTTAAAATAAATGATTTATTACTCATATAATCAACCTACCTCCTTAAAAAGTTGTAGGTAGACACTAAGAAATGAATGTTCGATTAGATATACTACAATAGTTTTAAATATAAATAAAGCATTTCGACAAAACTTGTCAAAAGTTTTTTTATTGTGTAAAAACAGTAGATTTTTATTCTGCTGTTACTATAAATATTCAGTTTTTAAGAAAAAAAGTTGATACTTAATTTTTTTAATTTATAAATTCTTTTAATGTGACATTATTCATTTATTCCACGTCTTTCTATAATTAAAAAAAGAAAATTATTTATCATAATCTTCTAAAAATGATTTATATTTTCCGTCTTTTTTTGTACCTAGTACACAGTTTAGATTTATATTATCTAAAGCTTTAAATATGTTATAGTCTATATCTTTATTTACTTTTCTTAAACTTTGTATTAGTTCTTTCATTTCTTTTCTTTTGCTAATATTTTCTGTACTATTTGCAGTTCTTTCTGTGAATTTACAAGCACAATTTATAAAAGCTAAGTTATTTGAGTTTTTCCAAGATATTATTGATTGTTCTTTTACTAGATAAAGTGGCCTAATTAATTCTAAACCAGGGAAGTTATCTGAATGTAATTTTGGCATCATAGTTTTTATTTCTGAACCATAAAACATTGAAAGTAAAGTTGTTTCTATTACATCATCAAAGTGATGTCCTAATGCTATTTTATTGCAACCTAATTCTTTTGCTTTGTTATATAAGTATCCTCTTCTCATTCTTGCACACATATAACATGGATGTTCTTTATTTAATTTATTTGCTACTTCAAAAATGTCTGTTTCAAATATATTTATATCTATATTTAATTTTTTTGCATTTTCTATTATTTTATTTTTTGTTTCTTCTTTATATCCAGGATCCATTACTATATAGTTAACATTAAAATTTATTTTTCCATGTCTTTTTAATTCTTGAATACATTTTGCTAATAAAAATGAATCTTTTCCACCTGATATACAAACCATAATATTATCATTTTCTTTTATTAATTCGTAATCATTTACAGCACGTATAAATTTGCTCCATATTTCTTTTCTATATTTTTTTATTATACTTTTTTCTATAATTTTATGTTCTTCCACTAATCTCAAACTTCTTTCTCTTTGTTTAATTTTTTATATTATAGATATAAGATTATTCTAAGTCAATAAATTTTGTTATTTTAATTCAAATGAAATACTAGATTTTCCATTTTTAACTTTTATATTAGCAATACTTCCGTTTATTATATTTAGACAAGATCCTTTATGTGATATGTCTGCATCATACACTATAGGAATGTTTAGTTTTGAGATTACACTATCTTTTAGGCAAGATTTTATATCATAATCACAACATGTTTGGTCTGTTCCAAATCTTCTGAATATTATACATTTTGTATATTTAAAATAATCTAGTTCATTCATTTTCCATAAGGTACGTATTGTTTCTTCCATAGATATTTCGCAGTTATCAAAATACCATATTATTCCATCATCTTTGTATCTTTCATTAAATTCCTTTATTCCATCGTATTTTGTTCCTGCAAGTTCACTTATTAAATCAAAACATCCACCTATAATTCTTCCTTTTATATTTACACTTTTATTATCTAATGTTCTCCAATATACTTTGTCTGTTAAGTTATAGTCTTCTAATCCAGTTATTCTTTCTTGATATTCATTTTCATACATATCATAGTTAGTTTGTTCTACTAGGTTTCCAGTTATTAATTTTAGAAAATCTTCTTCACTTCTATGAAGATGTTCACTTCCTAATGATGAAAAGTTAGTTCCATATATAGTTGCTATATCTAATTTAGTTGTTATTGGGTAAAGTAGTCCTGTTGGGTCAGAAAATCCTGTAATAAATTTTGGATTATTTTTTATTATATCAAAATCTATATATGGTAATATTTCTACTAAGAATTCTCCACCTGAAGCACACATTAATAAGTCTATATTATTATTTTTAAACATATCATTTATTTCTATTGCTCTTACTTTATAGTTTGCACTTCTTTTTTTATCTGATTTCATAACATTTTTTGAAAGTATAACTTCATAATTTAAATTTTCTAATCTTTTTTTTGCATTTAATATTCTATTTTGTTTATCTATTGAACCTGCTCCGTTTGATGGTGCTGGTACACCTACAACGCTATTTTCTTTTATAAATTTTGGATAAATCATTTTTACACCTACATTTCTATTTTATACATAAAACACTCTTTATCATGTGAATATATTATACCTATTGCTTGTAAGTATGAATATATTATTTTTGTACCAACAAATTTCATTCCTCTTTTTGTTAAATCCTTTGATATATTATCTGACAATTCCGAACTTGTTTTATTTGTTTCATAATATATTTTATTATTAGTAAATGTTGTTAGATAATTATAGAATGTTTTATATTCTTTTTCTATATTTTTAAATATTCTTGCATTGTTAATACTAGCTTCTATTTTTAATTTATTTCTTATAATATTTTGATTATTAATAAGTTCGTTTATTTTTTTGTTGTCATAATTTATTATTTTATCTATGTCGAAGTTATCATATGCTTCCTTAAAATAATCTCTTTTATTTAATACACATTCCCATGATAATCCTGCTTGAAAAGATTCTAAAATTAACATTTCGAATAAATATTTTTCGTTAGTATTTAATTTACACCATTCATTATCATGATATTCTATATATTTTTTATTATTTAAATTGCACCATTTACATCTTTTCATATACTATTTCCTCTTTTAGATACTACTTAAATAGCATTATTATTTTGGGAATGAAAATTATTAAACCTATTATTGCTGATATAATTGCTAGTACTAGTACACTAGATGCAGCTATATCTTTTGCTCTTTTAGCTAGTTCATTTTTATTTGGCATTGCAATATCTATCGTTGTTTCTATTGCAGTATTTATTAATTCTGATGAGATAACTGTCATTATGCATATTAAACATATTAACCATTCTAGTTTACTTATTTTAAATATTATTCCAAATATAATTACTAGTGTTGCAATCGATATATGTATTTTTAAATTTCTTTCTGTTTTTAATGCACTAAATATTCCAGTAAATGCATATTTAAAACTATTAATTAATCTTTTATTTTTCATAATTACTATCCTTATCTATAATTTTTTTTGTATATTTTATATATATTATTAAATATGATATTGAGATTAAGAAACCTGCTAAAACATCACTTGTATAATGTACTCCTAAATAAATTCTACTAATACCAATACTTATTATTAATAGTGATAATATTGATATAACTAGCCATTTTATATATTTGTTGTTTACATTCTTATATATTAAATAAATTATAAAACCATAAAATGCCATACTTACCATAGAATGTCCTGATGGAAAACTATAACCAGTTTCAGTTATTATTCTATATTCTGTTGGTCTAGGTCTTTCAAATATGAATTTAAATAATTGATTTAATATAGTTATTATTACTAGATTGGATAGAATACATATACTTATTTTTTTATTTTTTATTACAAATGAAAGTAAACTTATTAATATTAGACAGGTTGCACTACCAAACCACGTTATGTATTTTACTATTGGAGTAATGTTTGTTTTGATTAAGTATTTGCTGACTAAATTGTATCCTATTATGTCACCCTTCATTATTTCATGTGTGAATACATCTTCTGCAAGTGCTAGAAATAGTAAAACGCATATAAAAAATATAATCCAAATATAATTATTTTTTATGAAATTTTTTATTGTTTTTATCATTTATTTATCCTCTTTTCTTTTTTTGTGTGAGCAGTTATGATTGTATAACTATATGAATTTATTGTTATTATTGTATTATCTGTTTCACAATAATAATTTTTACCTTTTTTATATGTTATTGTGTATTTGTTTTTTATAATATTTTTTATATATTCTATAATATCATAATTATCTAATTTTAAATTCTTTTTTATTCTATCTAAGCCCATATTAGTTGTATGAATTTTATTTATGTTATTTATTAAGATTTCTTTTTCATTCATAACTGTACCTTTATAATTTTACTATGTTTACTAAATTTTTATGTTCTTTAATTATGTCTATTAAGTCATTTGTTTTTAACCATATAGTTGCTGTATTATCATTTGGATGTACTCCTATGATGCTATTATCATTTAATAATTCTTTATCTATGTAAAATATTACTTTGTGTTCTTTATCATTTAGTAAACCTAGTGGAGATACTGAACCTGGAGTTAGATTTAATATATTTTTTAAATCTTCTGGTGATGCAAAAGTTAAATTTCTTGTATTATATTTCTTTTTAAATTCTTTTAAATTTATTCTTTTGTTTCCTTTTATTGTGATCAAGTAATAATTTTTCTTTTTGTCATCTCTAACAAATATATTTTTTGCATCTCTATCTTTATATGGTAAATCTATATTTGATAGTTCTTCCATATTATATACAGCTTGATGTTCTGTTATTTCGTACCAAATATTTTTATTTTTTATAAAATTATATACTTCTTCTTTATTCATTTTGTACTCACTTTCTTGTTAATTTTATTATAACATAAAAAGAATATTGCTTGAATATTCTTTGCGTTTAGAGTTAATTTATTTTTAATCTTTTTCTATATATCCACTTGTTTTTTCTGTATACATTTCTTCAGAAATTGATTTATATTTTTGACCATCATAATCGTCTGTGAATCCGTTATACGCTTTATATATTTCTCCTGTATCAGTATCATATACTCTTTCATATCCTAAAGTTGCATCACTTTGTTTTTGACTCATTATGTCATAAGTTTTACTTCTATTTTCCCAAGCACTCATATATGAATCAAATGCTTGTTGTATTTGTCTATTTAATTCTAGAGCTTGTTTTGTTTGTGCATTTCCATCATCGATTGTCTTTTTTACATAAGTATCAGTGAATTCTATTGAGTTAATTGATTCTAATAATAAATCTTTGTAATCTATAAATTTATCTTTTTCTGATGTAATAGACATAATGTTATATACCATGTAGTATGTTGTATCTATACCATTCATGTAATTATCACCAAAATTTACGACACTTGCACTAAACATACCTTCTCCATCTGAATTATTTTCACCTTTAAATGTTGCTCTTAAAATTTTATCGTCTAAGGCAATTGATTTGAAATTGCTATTAAGATTTGTTTCTTCTATAACATTAAGTTCATTTAGTTGTGGGAAATTTACATTGTTATATGTTGCATCTATATTATTTAAATATGAAGTAATGTCATTAAATTTTGTATAAAATTCTTTTGTTGTTGGATTATTTAATACTACTGCTGTTGAGAATATTTTGTATTGATCTGATTTTGCTAGAGATGCATAATTTTGCCAATATTTTTTACTTGCATCACTTTTTAGTAATGGTTGAATTTTTAACATTAAAAATATTTTATTTATAGGATTTTTTTCATCATGTACACTTATTGCATAATACATTCCTGTACCAGCACTTGATACTTTCCAATCTTTTGGCTTTTTCATTGTCAAAGCATCATTTTTATATTCTTCTAATTCAATTTTACTTATTTCGTTTGCAACTATTTTAACATTGTTTCCTTTTACATTTATTTTTCCTGCGTCTTCTTTTTTATTGTTTTTTATTCCTAAGAATGCTACTAATGCTAATAATATTACAGAAATTATTATAATTGTCTTTTTATCTATTTTCACTATTTGACCTTCTTCCTATATTAATTATATATGATTTTGTAATTTATAACAATAAAAAAGCTAGATGACTTTCTGAATTTATCCTTTTACTTAATCATCTAGTTTGAAATAATTTTTTGTTGTACTAAATCTATTATTGTTTTATATAAGTTTTAAGATTTATTTTTCTTATTTTATAAATAGTTAGTTCCTGTCAACACACAATACAATATATTTTTATGTTATTTGGAACACACATAAAATATAATTTTTTCAAAATTAAAAAGCCTGTATAACATTGTTAAATTTTATCCCACCCCCCACCCCCC
>URLV01000028.1 GCA_900548725.1 uncultured Mycoplasmatota bacterium | reverse complement strand
AACTAAAATAACTGGAAATACTAATACCAAATCAATAAGTGTAACAACAGCAAACTTAGCAATAGTATATGAAGATAATAGTGCTGAGATATTAGGTAAAGACTTGATATTAGAACCAAATAGCGAAAAAGAAATTGGTACTAAAACTTTTACAGTTACTAATAAAGGTAATGTAAAAACAAGCTATGTAGTAGTAATAGATGAAACTAAAATAACAAATGCAACAGATGGAACAACAACTACATTTGAAAGTAATGATTTTAGATATACACTAACATGTACAGAAGGATGTAATGGAGTAGAAACACAAAGTGTATTTCCAATAAATGGAGGAATATTAGTAGGAAATAGTATAGATGTAGGAAAAGTACAAACATACGAATTAAAATTATGGTATATAGATACAGGAATAGACCAAACAAATGACATGAATAAAAGATTAGAAGCAAGAATAAATATAACAGACATAACACAAATGGAAAATCCATATTCAGCTAATACGAATAGTTTAGCATACAACATAATAGAGAATGCTAAAAACAAAACAAATGGAACAGAATTAGTTAGTAGTCCTAAAACAATACCCGTAAAAGAAACATTAGGCTATAAATATTATACTGATAAAGTTAATGAAGCAACAAGTGAAAATAGTATTTCAATAAGTACGAAATATCAAGAATATTATTGGACATATGGAACAGGTTATAAAGTAGATGAAAATACTGGTAAGTTTACATTAACAGGAGTAAGTACTTGTAAATATAATGATGGAACTTGTCATGAAACATTAGTAGGAAAATATTTAGTGTCTTCTTCTGTATATTCTAATTCATCAAGTTCAGACACTACAAAAACAACAACAAATTTATTAAATATTTATAAAGCAACAGAAGCACCTGCAAGTAGTACTTCAGCAATAACAATGAAAGTAAAAAAAATATCACCTATTTCATATAATCTAGAAGAAAAGGTCTTAAGTATAACAAATGATGATTATGGTACTTCATATTATTATAGGGGTTCAGTAAAAGACAATTATATAGAATTTAATAATATGTGTTGGAGAATTGTAAGAATAGAAGGAGATGGTTCAATAAAAATAATTTTGGCTAAAGAAGGATTATGTAGTTCTATAACATCATCAGATTCATCTTCGGCATTAATAAATAATGGGACAATAGTATATGGTTATAAACAAGATAATAGTGATTACTATGCAGATTATATAAATTATAATGGAGGATTATATACAACACTAAAAGCATGGTATACTTCAAGTGGTTTAGAGAATAAACAAACACAATTAAAAAATGAAACATGGTGTTTAGGTGGAAAAGATAGTTATAGGTATAATAATGAAACATTATTAACTGACGAAGAGGTAGAAGATCTTAAAAATCGCGGAAGTGGCTATTCTTACGCATCAGGAAAAAGATTATTATCAAAGGCTAGTGCAACGTTAAAATGTTCAAGTGCAGAAGACAGTGTGACCGACTATATAGGAACGATAACAGGAGACGAGATTGCATATGCAGGAGGAAAATATGATAATTCCGGAGGGACAAGTGGTCTTTCAAATAAATTGTATTATTTATATGATAATGCTCAGTCAAAGTATTGGTCTTTGTCTCGATACGGTTGCTTGTATATGGGACACTTAAATGACATGGCATTCGTTGTTGATGATAATGGAAATTTAAATGCGCAACCTGTCAACCAAGGAGGAGAAGATTATGATAGTAATGTCCGCCCTGCAGTTACTTTAGCAACTGGCACGTCAATTATTAGTGGTGGAGACGGAACTATTTCAAATCCATATGTAGTAAAAACAAATTAAACAGATACCGAACAAAGGTATCTTTTTTTCTTGACAAAATATAGAAAAATGATAAAATAATATAACAAAAAAAGAAGGGGTTTATAATGCAAGAAAAAAAATATATTACAACAAAACTAATAAATAAAAGCTTAGATAATTTAACTAATAATATAGTTTTTGATAAAAATTTAGATGATAAAAGTATTATGTATAGTTTATTTGCAATAATTACATTAGATATAATGGCAAATAAAGAAGATTTAGTAGAAAAAGATATAGAAAATAAATATACTAATTTAATGTCAGACAACACAATAGATAATATATACGAAAGATTACACATTAATAAAGAAAATTATAATATGAATGAATCAACTTTTTTTGCCAAATTAAGAGGAACTATAGCACATGGACAATATTATATAGAAAATGATAAAATTATTTTAAATATTCAAACCGGGAATAATGAATATAAAGAATGTGATGTTTCATTAGATGATTTCATTAATTATTATTGTGAATTAACTGATTTTATAGATGGAAGAATTAATGAAAAAAAATTTGTAATATATGAAATGTTTAATAAAAATGAAGATACGTTAACAACACTATCATCTAATGATAAATGTATTAAAGAATATTTAAATGGCATAATTTTTAAAAAGATTACTTTTAGTAAAATTAGTAATGAAAATCTACTAACACAAGAAAAATTTTATTTAAATAATTTAATATTTAGAATTAGATCAAAAATTTCTGAAAAAAATAATAATCATTATAATAATAAGTTTTTTGATAATATTTTAACTGAAAGTATTAAAAATAGTCCATTCTCAATTGGTATAACAAATAGTAAAGTTAGTAAAAAGTTTGATAAGTTAAAGGATATAGTTGGAAAAATAATAGATTTTTATAATAAAACAGATATACAAAATATAAATCCATACGTAACAGAACAATTATATAATTATATGTATAATAAAATAGAAGAAAAACAATATAAAAATGGATTATTAAGAACAAAATATGCTTTATATCATATGTATAAAAACAAAATAAATTCATTTAAAGATTATATAGACATATCTTTTCAACATGATGAATATTATGCCTTGTCTTATCCAGTAAAAGAACAAAGAATAAATATTTTAATAGCAATGCTATATTTTAACTATTGTTATCCGTTAGAAAATAATTTTAAACTTAATAACAAAATAGAAAATAAAGAAGATTTATCATTTATTAATTTAGATTTTAATAAAATAAAAGAATGTGTAATAGTTAATAAATTATTTGAAAATAAAATAAACAATTATATAAGAGAATTAAGTGAGAAAAAAACATCTTTACAAAACAATCTAAGAAGATGTGAAATAGGAATAGAAAATAAATTAAATAGTTTACAATATTTAAAGGATGAACAAAAAAATAGAGTTGAAAAAGAATTAAAAGAATTAAGAGATAAACTAGAGAAAATAAATGAATCAATAAAAAATATAGAAAAAGAATTAGATGAATTATTAAACTTAACTTCTTCTAAAAATATTAATTATTATAATTATACTATTATTAAAGGTATAAGAGATTCTTTAGCTCATGGGAATATAACATATAAAAATATATATTATAATGATGTTAAAGATACTTTAATTGAATTTACAGACTATTATAGAAATGAAATAAAATTTAAATTAACTATAAGAATTAATGATTTAATTTATTTATTTGAAAATAAGAATATTGATGTATTAAATAATTTTTATAATGAAAAACTTTTAAAAAAGAGTACTAAATAGTACTTTTTTTGTCGAATTTTTTGGTACGAAATAGTATTGATATTATTGGAATATAATTTAAAATATATAACTAGAACGTTTAATTATGTATATTTTTATATTTTATTTTTTGGTTTTGGTTGATCTCTAATTACTAATTAAACGTTCTAAATATTTATGTTGACATCAAATAAATTTATAGTATAATTTATTTAGATAGTTTACTTGTAAACTATTTGGGTGGTGTTATGAAGAATAATTTATTAGAAATAATTAAACTATCTAGACTAGTTATATGTAGTCATAATGATAATGTAAAAAAAGTTGCAGATAAATATAATTTAAGCTTTGCAGAAACAGATATGTTATTAGTATTATCAAATAATCCTAATATTATAAATGCAAAGGACGTAGTAAATTTTTCTAAAGTATCAAAAGCATACGTCTCTAAATCATTAAATACATTATTAGAAAAGAAACTTATTAGTATACAAATAGATGAATTAGATAAAAGAAAGCAAAAAATTATAATTAATAAAAATGCTAATAATATATTAAATGATTTAAAAATATGTGAAGAAAAATATTTAGGTAACTTAACAAAAAATATGAAAAAACAAGATATAGATTTATTTATAAGATTATATCAAAAGATAGGTAATAATATAATTAATAGAAAAGAGGATATAGATGAATAAATTATTTAAAAATTTTAATAAAAAAGATATTATATATATTTTACTTTGTATTGTATTTATAGTTACACAAGTATATTTAGATTTAAAGCTTCCTGATTATATGAGTGACATAACTAGATTAATACAAACTGAAGGAAGTAAAATTAATGATATAGTTATTAAAGGATGTTATATGCTTTCGTGTGCATTTGGTAGTTTAATAAGTGCAATGATAGTAGGATACTTTGCAAGTATAATATCAGCAGATTTTTCATTCAATAGTAGAGAAAAAGTATTTAATAAAGTATTAAAATTTAGTACTGGAGAAATAAAAAAATATAATGTTAGTAGTTTAATTACTAGAACAACAAACGATATAACTCAATTAGAAATGGTTATATCAATGGGACTTCAAATGATTATTAAAGCACCTATTATGGCAGTTTGGGCAATAACTAAAATAGTTGGTAAAAGCATGGAATGGAGTATGTTAGTTGGTGTTTGTGTATTAATTTTATTAACAACAATTGGTATACTAATGATTATTGTATTCCCAAGATTTGAAAAAGTACAAAAATTAATTGACAAAGTCAATAGTGTAACTAGTGAAAACTTAAGTGGTATAAGAGTTGTACGTGCATTTAATGCAGAAAAATTTATGGAAAATAGATTTGGTAAAGTTAATAAAGAATTAACAGACACACAATTATTTAATCAAAAAGCATTTGCTGTACTTATGCCAATAATGAATATTGTTATGAATTCATTAACATTAGGAATATATTTAATTGGTACATTCTTAATAGATAAAGCAAACATGATGGATAAAATTACATTATTCAGTAATATGGTTGTATTTACAAGTTATGGTATTCAAGTTATTATGTCATTCTTAATGTTAGCAATGATATTTATGATATGGCCTAGAGCAAGTGTATCAGCAAAGAGAATAAATGAAGTACTTGATGAAAAATTAAGTATTGAAGATGGTAATGGAGTAACAAAAACAGATTTAGTAGGTACTGTTGAATTTAAAAATGTTTCATTCAAATACCCTGATGCTGATGAATATTTATTAGAAAATATATCGTTTAAAGTTGAAAAAGGTGAAACAATTGCATTTATAGGTTCTACTGGTAGTGGTAAAAGTAGTTTAATAAATTTAGTACCAAGATTTTATGATGCAACTGATGGAGAAATATTAATAGATGGAATTAACGTTAAAGATTATACATTAGAAGAATTACATAACAAACTAGGATATGTACCACAAAAAGCAGTAATGTTTACTGGTACAGTTAAATCAAATGTATCTTATGGAGATAATGGAAAAAAACATAGTGTAGATAAAATAAAAGAAGCAATAAAAGTTGCACAAGCAAATGACTTTGTATTAAAACTAGATAAAACTTATGATTCCCATATTGCCAGAGGAGGAACTAACGTTTCAGGTGGGCAAAAACAAAGACTTGCAATAGCAAGAGCTATATATAAAGATCCAGAAATATATATATTTGATGATTCATTCTCTGCATTAGATTATAAAACTGATTATATATTAAGAAAAGAATTAAAAAAATATACAAAGGATGCAACTAGTATGATAGTAGCTCAAAGAATAGGTACTATAATGCATGCAGATAAAATAGTGGTATTAGATAAAGGAAAATGTGTTGGAATTGGAACACATAAAGAACTATTAAAAAAATGTAAAGTTTATAAAGAAATTGCATTATCGCAATTCAGAGAGGAGGAATTATAATGCCAAGACCAATGAATGGAAAAGTTCCTGAAACTTCAAAAAACTTTGGAGCCTCAATGAAAAGATTATTTAAAAGTTTAGGTAAATGGAAATATTTATTTGTAACTGCATTAGTTCTTGCAATGATAAGTGCTATATTAGCATTAATATCTCCAAATAAATTATCTGATTTAACAAATATTATAACAGATGGAATAAAACCAAATATCAATGAAACTGTAATAAAAGATATAATGAAAGATAAAGATATTAGTTTAGAAGATAAACAAAAATTTAATGAATTATTAGAAAATAGTAAAGATAAAAATGAAAAAGAATTAATTAATGAATTTGATAAATTACCTAAGTCTATATATAACAAAGTAAAACCAAAAATAAATATAGATAAAGTTAAAAAAACAGCAATATTATTAGGAAGTTTATATATAATTAGTGCTATATTAAGTTATATAGAAACCCTTATAATGACTATAATATCAAATAATTTTGCTAAAAAATTAAGAAGTAATATTTCAAAAAAAATAAATACTTTACCTCTTAAATATTTTGATAGTCATGAAACAGGTGATGTATTATCAAGAGTAACAAACGATGTAGACACAATAAATCAAAATATGAATAATAGTTTATCTACATTAGTTACAAGTGTAACTCTATTTATAGGTTCAATCATAATGATGTTTATCACAAATGGAACTATGGCTATTACAGCAATTTTATCAAGTCTTATAGGTTTCATATTTATGGGATTAATTTTAAAAAATAGTCAAAAGTATTTTGTACAAAGACAAAATGAGTTAGGTGACTTAAATGGTTTCATAGAAGAAATATATTCTGGACATAATGTAGTAAAAGTATACAATGGAGAAAAAGAATCTATAAAAGATTTTAATAAATTAAATAGTAAATTATATAATTCAAATAGAAAAAGTGCATTCTATTCGGGTTTAATGCAACCAATAATGATGTTTGTAGGTAATTTTGGCTATGTTGCAGTATGCATTGTTGGTGCAATGTTAGCAATGAAAGGTAATATAACTTTCGGTGTAATTGTAGCATTCATGGTATATGTTAGATTATTTACAAATCCACTTTCTCAAATAGCTCAAGCTATGACAAGTTTACAATCTACTGCAGCAGCAAGTGAGAGAGTATTTGAATTCTTAGATGAAAGTGAAATGACTAACGAAAAACACTTAACTGGTAAATTAAATAAAGATAAAGTTAAAGGTAAAATAGAATTTAAAAATGTTAAATTTGGATATGATGAAAATAAAACAATAATAAAAGATTTTAACGTATTAGTTAAGCCTGGTGAAAAAGTTGCAATAGTTGGACCTACAGGTGCTGGTAAAACCACATTAGTAAATTTATTAATGAAATTTTATGAAATAAAAAGTGGAGATATTTTAATAGATGATGTAAGTATACATGATCTAACTAGAGAAAATATACATGATTTATTTATTATGGTTTTACAAGATACTTGGTTATTTAATGGAACTATCAAAGAAAATCTTAAATTTAATAGCAAAAACATAACAGAAGAAGAAATATTAGAAGCATGTAAATTTATAGGTATAGATCACTTTATTAAAACTTTACCAGGAGGATTAGATTCTACTGTAAGCGATAATGATTCTATTAGTGGAGGACAAAAGCAATTATTAACAATTACAAGAGGTTTAATAAAAAATGCTCCATTCTTAATACTAGATGAAGCTACTAGTAATGTAGACACTAGAACAGAGGAATTAGTACAAATTGCTATGGATAAATTAACTCATGGTAGAACTTCGTTTATAATAGCACATAGATTATCAACAATAAAAAATGCAGATTTAATCTTAGTAATGAATGAAGGAAATATAATTGAACAAGGTACACATGATGAATTAATAAGCAAGAATGGATTCTATGCAGACTTATACAATTCTCAATTTAAAAATAGTGACTAAGAATACATAGATAATTCATATAATACAAAAAACAAGAGACTATCTAGAACGACCGCCTCTTGTTTTTTCTTCTTCGTATTCATAATTATCATATGGATTAAGATAATTATTATTATACATAACATTGTTCATATATGGATTTATATTTTGATTTAAGTTACTTTGATTTAAATTATTTTGTTGCTGTTGTTGTTGATTCTTTTGTTGTTGTTTTTTATTTTTTTCCATTTCTTCTTTCTTTTTTTTCTCTAGATTTATTTTTTCTATTTCCATAACTTTCTTATCATTATCTAATATACTTTTATCAATTTCATTACTTAAAATATTTGTTTTATCATTTTCCCTAGATAACTTATTTTCTAAAGATTCTATCTCAGAATAATAATTATAGAATTCACTAGTACTAAGAACATCATTATACTCATTACTAAATTCATCTTTAAATTCACGAACTTCATTTAAAGTTTCTAAAATTTCTTTTTTAGTCATATTTAAAGAAGTTTTTTCATTTAATAGATCATTTTTATAATTAGCACTGGGTACAATATTTTTTTCTTGTACTAATCTTAATTTACTTCTTAAATTATTAAACACTTCTTCAGGATTTTTATTACTTTCACCAGCAATTTTTATAGAAAGTTTTTTAAGTTCTAAACTATTTTTTATTTCTTTATCACCTAAGAAATATTTTGTGACTAACTCTTCTTTAGGAACTATATTTTTTATTTTAGTACTATAATTCATAACAGTCATTTGAAAATTTAATAACTTATCTCTAAATTTTAATAATTTATCATTATAACCATCCATATTTTTTTCATTGCTATCTTTTTTAGTTTCTAATTTATCTAAATTATCTTTTTTATTATTTAAATTTGATATAAGTAAACCATTTTCTTTATTAATATAATTTACTTCTTCTGTATAATCTAATTTATATTTAAATTCTGGATATAATTCATTTAAATATTTAGTATTGTTATTTTCTTTCTTTAATAAATCAATATAATCTTTTAAAGATTTAGGTTGAGTTTTAGATAAAGAGTAGGCGATTGTTATTATGCTACCATCTTTAATCATATTAATTCTATTAATAACTTCTTTTGTTTCTTTGCTATTTTTATTAGCTCTTTCAATTAATTTATTTATTTCACTCAAGTCTTTTTCATTTTCCAATTCTTGATTTATTCTATAATTTTCCATTTTAAGTTCATTAAGAGATTCATAATCTTTTTTTATTTTTTTATTAATAGATGAAATAAATTCTTTTTTTCCTTCTTCTAAATATTTTTCTTTATTTTCTTTTTCAATATCTTTTTCATTTTTCTTTTTTTTATCTTTTTTAATTTCTTCTGTTTTATTTTCTTTTTTATCTTTATCTTTTTCCTGAACTGGAGAAGCTTTTACATTCTTTTTATCTTTATTATTTAATTTATCTTTAGATTGTTTGTCATCTTTTTCCGAAACATTTTTATTATTATCATTATTAGTTTTATTATTATCTGATTTAGTATCTTTTTTTACATTATCTTTTGTTTCACTTTTATTATTTTTGTCATTTGTTTTAGTCTCTTTTTTATCATTCGATTTATTTTCTATTTTTTCTTTACTATTTACAACTTTATTATTATTTTTTACGTTTTTAGCATCTTTTTCATTCTTATTTTGTTCTTTTTTCTTAGTTTCTTCATGCTTTTTATTTTCTTCATCTTTTTTCTTTTTTTCTTCAATTTCTTTTTTTAATATTTCTTGTTGTTTTTTCTTTGCTTCATCTAATTTTTTTTGCTTTTCAATTTCTTCTTTTTTCTTTTCTTCTAATTCTTTTTTCTTTTTTTCAGCTTCTAATTTTTGCTTTAATTCCTTTTCTTGTTTTTGTTTTTCTTCATCTTTTTTTTTCTGTTCTTCTTCCTTCTTTTTCTTTAATTCAGTCATTAATTTTTCTTGCTGTTTCTTTTTTACTTCTTCTAAATTCTTTTGCCCATTATTTATAACAGCACTTCTAACTGCTTTAGGATTTTTAACATTACTCTTATCAACTTTTGTTTCTTTAGTTTTAACAGCAATAGGTTTTGAACTAACAACTTTTTTTCTTCTATTATTAACTACGTCATCCAATTTTTTTCTTCTTAGATTTAATTCTTCTTCTTTCTTTTTCTTTTCTTCTAATTCTTTTTTCTTCTTCTTAGCAAGAGCTATATAATATAATTTTAAATATTTAAAATAATCATTAACATCTTTTTTATTAGAATTCATAATATCACCCACTTAATACAAGCATATTGTATCAAAATATCCTAATTAAGTCTAGTATGTGTAAAGTATAAGAAATTTGAAAAAACCAATAATTAAAGGTAAAAAATCTAAAAATTAGAATAAAATTTTGAATATTATTATAAAAATTACATAAAATCAAAAAAAACAGTAAAAAGTACTTACTTTTTTAGATCTTTATTGGTATAATTATATTGCGCAATGAAGATAATTAAATAAAATATGTGTAACCGATAAAAAATACTTTACTCGCACTTTGAAAGAAATCGTCCGATTAATAAACAAAGAAATATACATATTTTCATTGCGTATTTTTATTTGTAATTACATATAATTTATGGAGGTATAAATTATGAATTTAATAAAATATATTATATTAGGAATAATACAAGGTATAGCAGAACCATTGCCAATAAGTAGTAGTGGTCATATATTTATTTTTAAACAATTATTTAATACTAATATGTTTAATGATTTAAATTTTGAAATATTTGTTAATTTTGGTTCTTTCATAGCAATCTTAATAATTTTTTGGAAAGATGTTATTAATTTATTAAATGGATTTTTTAAATATATATTTGATAAAAAAAATAGAGAAAAATACCAAAAAGAATTTAAATATTGTTTAATGATTATAATAGGAACTATTCCAGTTGGACTATTAGGAATACTATTTAAAGATGAAATAGAAACTACTTTATCAAAAACTTGGATAGTAGGTTTAATGTTTATAATTACAGGAATATGTTTATTAATTGTAAAAAATATAAATGGTAACAAAGATGATTATGATATTACATATAAAGACGCTATAATAATTGGCCTATTAGAAGGAGTAGCACTTTTTCCAGGTTTATCAAGAAGTGGTATGGTACTTGTAGGATGTTTGTTATGTAAATTAAATAAAACTTCTGCATTAAAGTATACATTTATGTTATATTTTCCAGTAAGTGTAGCAACAATGTTGCTAGGTGTGAAAGACGTTATTGAAACAGGCATAAGTACAAGCTTATTAATTTATTATTTAATAGGAACTGTATTTTCATTTATATTTACTTATTTAACTTATAAAGTATTATCAGAAATAGTTAGAAAAGGTAAATTATGGAAATTTTCAATATACTTATTCATTATAGGAATATTTGTATTATTATATTTTAGATAAAGTACTTAACATAGTGCTTTTTTCTTGCTATAATATTTCATATTGGAAGTGATTAAACATGAAAACAGAAGATTTTAATTATTATTTACCAGAAGAATTAATAGCACAAACTCCACTTGAAAACAGAAGTGAAAGTAGACTAATGGTATTAGATAAAGATGGTAATATACAACATAAACATTTTTATAATATAATAGATTATCTAAATAAAGGAGATAGTTTAGTAATAAATGATACAAAAGTTATACCAGCAAGAATTATAGGTGTAAAAGAAGATACGGGAGCGGTAATTGAACTTTTATTATTGAAAGATTTATCACTAAATAAATGGGAATGTCTTGCAAAACCACAAAAGAGATTAAAAATAGACACTATAATATCTTTCGGCGATGGTATTTTAAAAGCAAAAGTATATGAAATACTAGAAGAGGGAATAACTAGAGTAGAATTATTATATGACGGTATATTAATGGAAATACTAGATAAATTAGGAAGTATGCCTTTACCACCATATATTCATGAAAAATTAAAAGATAAAGATAGATACCAAACTGTGTATGCTAAAAATTATGGCTCTGCAGCAGCACCAACAGCAGGATTACATTTTACAGAAGAATTACTAGATAAAATTAAAGAAAAAGGAATTAATATTGTTCATATAACATTACATGTAGGTTTAGGTACATTTAGACCAGTAAACGTTACAGACGTAACAAAACATAAAATGCATACTGAACATTTTATAGTTACCAAAGAGGCAGCTGATATATTAAATAAAACAAAAGAGTTAGGCAAAAAAATTATTGCAGTAGGTACCACAACTACAAGAACTTTAGAAACTGTTCTAAGAGATAATGAAAAATTCATTCCATGTAGTGGAGATACAGATATATTTATATACCCAGGATATAAATTTAAAGCAATAGATGGTTTAATAACAAATTTTCATTTACCAAAAAGTACATTAGTAATGCTAGTCAGTGCTTTCTCAAAAAAAGAATATATTTTAAACGCTTATAAAATAGCTGTTGATAATAAATATAGGTTTTTCTCATTTGGAGATGCAATGTATATTGAGAAAAATAATACAAAATAAAAGCTTATTCATTAACGAATAAGTTTTTATTTTAATTCCAAAATTTTTGTATTTTTTAAAGACATATAACAATCATATCTTAATCTTACAACAGTACAATTTACACTATATAGTTTTGCCACTTTATTAAAATCATAATTGTAATTATATAACATGTTCATAAATTTATCATCATTTGGAAATATCATATATAATGATAATATAGTCAATTCACGAATACTTAAGCTCTCTTTATATTTTTTTTCATAAAGATAATAACCTTTTGATATTATTCCATCTAAAGATAAATTAGAATTATAAATCATAGACTTAACTTCTTTAGCTCTTTCTATAATAATTTTTTTTCTATCATTATCAACTAATTCTACTGCCTTTATTGAAATTTGCATATTTATTCCCCTTTCAAAAATGTTTTTTTATAATACAACATATTCTCAAAAAATGCAAATATTATTTTAATATAGTATAAAAAATGAAGTAAATTCATAAATTTAATATCATCAGGATGAAAATTTAAAAAAAGTTAAATAAATCGATTGACAGATATCTTAAATTTGTATAGAATAAAGAGTAATTATTACTTTAAGAGGGTAATATGGCTATAGTAGGGAGTGTTGATATATGTCTAAAAGAATAAAAGATGATAAAGTAATAAGTAATAATTTGAAAGGAGAAAGAAAACCACTTATTGAGAAAACTAAATTAACTCAAAAAAGTAATATTTGTTTAACTTTGTTAAACAAATATAAAGTATACTTTATATTATTATTAGTATTAATTATTCTTATTATTTCTATTATATTTGGTATAAATAAATCTAAATACAACACTAAAGTAATAAGTATTGATGATTATACTTATACAAAAAGTGATTATATGATATATATATATTCAGCAAAATATAATTATTATAAGGATAAAGTTAATGAAATAACTAGTGATGATTTGTCTGTAATGTATGATGATGAATCTAAAATGACAGTTCGTGATTATTTAAAAGAAGTTGCCATAAGTGATATAAAAACTGCATCTGCAATAAAAAATATAGCAAATCAAAACAATATTGATTTAACTGATGAGGATAAAAAAGAACTTGATAAAGAAAAAGAATCATTTATAAAAAGCTTAGGTGGCAAGAAAGAGTACAAAAAATTCTTAAAAGAGAATGGTACTACTGATAAATCTTACGATAAGATGAGTGAAACTGATAAGCTTTATAAAAGAATTATAAAAAAACTTTATAGTGAAAATAAAAGAAATGATTTAACAGAAGAAGAAAAGAATAATGCTAATGAAACATATAAAGATAACTATATTAAGTTGAAACAAATAATACTTACTACTGTAGATTTAAATACTGGTAAAAGTTTAAATGACACAACAATAAATCAAAAAGAAAAATTAGCAAATAGTATAGTTGAAGAAGCAAAAAATGGTACAAACTTTGATGATTTAATAAAAAATTATAGTGAAGCGTACGATGAAAATCAAACTGATTTTGAATTGTATTACAAAAAAGGTGAGTTATTAAGTGAACTTGAAAGTGAAGTTTTAAAATTATCTCCTGGTGAAGTAAGTAAACCAATTAAAACAAAATATGCTTATCATATAGTTTTAAGATTAGAATTAGATGATAAGAAATTAAATGATTATTATGATGATTTAAGAGAAGAAAAATGTGCTAATGACATTAAAGAATCAATTAATGATTTAAAAATAATTTATCATGGTGCTTACGAAAAAATAAAAATAAAATAGAAGGATGGAGTTTAAAAGAAGTATGAAAAAAGATACAACAAAAATATTTAGTATTGTTATAACTTCTATAGTTGGTGTACTTTTAATTCTAGGTATATTTAACATTGTAAAAGTATATAAAGTAGATAATGAAAGTATTCCAGAAGTAGTTAGTTCTATAGATGATACTAGAAACGAAGCAAAAAAATTAAATAATGAAACTAATGAAAAGATGAATGAAAATGATTCATTAACTCAAGAAAAAATAGAAAATGTTAAAAAGAATGTTAATTCAAATTATTCTAAAACAAATTCTAAATTAGAAGAAGTTAAAGAAAATGATAATACTAATAAAGATAATATTAATGAAAATATTACTAATAGTACTAAAGAAATAAAAGAACAAAATGAAAATAATACAAAAGATATAAAAGAAAATATTACTTCTAGTAAAGAAGAAATAATTAAAAATGATGATAAAAACACTAAAGAAATAAAAGAAAATAGTGATAATAATAAAGAAATTATTTTAGCTGATGCAAAAGCTAATACTAAATCAATAAATGATAATATTGATGCTGCTGAAACTTTATTAAATAATGCTATTAGTACTGCATTAAGATTATCTGTTGAACATAGTGATGCAAATAGAGAGTTAATAAATGATCATAGTGATGCAAATAGAGAGTTAATAAATGATCATAGTGATACAAATAGAGAGTTAATAAATAATCATGGAGATGCAAATAGAGAACTAATTAAATCACATATAGATGCAACTAAATTATTATTAGAAAATTCTATTTCTGCAGCAAGAGAAAAAATAAATAAGTATAATAAATATATTACTGATAAAGCTATACAAGCTATCAATAGTAATACTAATAGTAAAGTAGATGAAGCAGTTAATACTGTAAAAACAAATACAAATAACAAAGTAGATAGTACAAAAGAAGATATTATAAATAAAATAATGGGTACTAGTACTGCTGAAAACCTAACATCAAGATTTAATACAGTTGATAGCAAATTAAATGTTTTAGACACTTCAATAAATAGTATTAGAAACGAAGTTGTTTCAAAAATAGGTAATTCAACAGATAATGAAACTAATAATACTATATTTGGTAAATTGTTTGGTATTAACAAGAAAATAGATGATTTAAATACTAAAACAACTAATACAAATGATAAAATTGAAACTTTATCAACTAAATTAGGAACAAGTAGCGATGGTAATACAGTATTCGGAAAGTTAGAAAATTTAGGAACTATGGTTCGTCAAAATAGTCAAAAATTAGATAGCATTACAACAACTTTAAATACAGTATTAAATAATACAAACTTAAAAACAGTTAATAGTGCTACTATTAAAGCAATGGCTACAGTTTACGAAGATTATTGTACTGCTAATCCAACTGCATCATATGAAGCAAAAATGGAATTTATTACAAATTTCTTACATCAACGTGGATATTTAAATTAATACATAAAAAACTGCTAAAAATTGATGTGAACCCTAATTTAGAGACATCAATAAAAAAACAGTAAATTAAAAAGAGA
>URLV01000027.1 GCA_900548725.1 uncultured Mycoplasmatota bacterium | reverse complement strand
CTAGCCAAAATTTACTCAAATTCTTTTTACTTAGTTTTCAAAGATCATTTCGCACTTCTTCGTTAAGTGCATAAGTACTATATCAAATTTAAAATTCTGTGTCAATAGTTTTTTTACAATTTTTTAAATTTGATTATTTTTGCGTACTTTTTTGCAAGTACATGTTCAATATTACACCAAAAAAAAACGAAAATCAAGTGTTTTTTGTTAATTTTCGCATTTTTTTTCAATTTCTTTCAATTGACTCTTTAATTTTCTTAATTTTATAAACTTTTCATAATACATATCTATTACTTCTTTATCGAAAGGACTTTCTCCCTTTCTTTCCATATCTATTAAATTTGATAATTCATATTTTAATATTTTATCTATTTCTTTTGGGTAATGCATTAATTTACTATGATATTTGTACTCATTTTTATCTAAAATTTTAAATGAGCCATCTGGAAATACTCTTAAATCTAAATCATAATCAATATACTTTATTATATTTTCATCAATTATAAATGGAGATGCTATATTACAATAATAAAATAGTCCATATTTTTTTAACTGCGCTAATACGTTAAACCATCTTTTTTTATAAAAGAATATTATTGCTGTTTCTTTAGTTCTATGAGACTTTCCGTTGCTCTCTGTAAGGTTTGTTCTGTAGTTTCCACAAACTATATAATCATCTGTTATATCAAGTATCATTGCTCCATCACAAATTCTATCTATCTTGCCATTATGTTTGTAACAATGTATTTCATAAATGTCTCCTATTTTTATTTCTTTTTTCATTTAATTTCCTCTTCACTTGAGGTTATTATACACTAATTTTTAAAAAAAGACAAAAATTAATTTGTCTAACTGTTTGTTATTTTGTAAATTTTATCTAGATTTTTGATATCTAATGCATCTCTAGACAATATTAGTCCGTCTATTTCTTTTATATTTTTAAGTTGTTCTATATTATTTAAATTTACTCCACCACCATATATTAAGTGTATGTCTCTATTATATTTTTCTTTGATATATGATGTTATGTAATTTATATTATTTTTTATTTCTTCAATATTTATTTCATTACTTCCAATGTTCTTTACTGGTTCATATATTATATGTATTTTTTCAAAGTTTACATTATTTAAATATAAATCTATTTGTTCATTTAACTCACTAACGTTATTTTTTTCACCTATACAATATAGTGGAATGATGTCATATTTTTTACAATTATTTAATTTGTTAATTAATGATTCATTCGTTTCTTTATTGTATATTCTTCTTTCACTATGTCCTACTAAACAATATTTTACATTTAATGATTGTAATGATTTTCCATTAATTTCACCAGTTCTATTATTTTCTTCAAATTCACTTATGTCTTGTGAACCTAATATGTATTTACCCTTGTTAAAAAATGGTAAGAAGCATGTACTTGGTAAAACTATTACATTATATTTTCTTAATTTTTTTTCATATTTTATTATTTCTTCTTTTGTTAAATTTGCTTTATGATTATAAATTAACTGCATTTTAATCCTCCAGTGCAATTAGTTTCTTTTGTATTATATATTCTAGTGTTGCACCACCACCTGTTGATTTATAGTAAAATGAATCTTTGTATCCTAATTTATTTGCTGCAGAAACCGCATCTCCACCACCTACAAAAACTTTTTTGTTGCTGTCCTTTAATATTTCAAATAATTTTTTTGTTCCATATTCATATTCTTTATTTTCGTACATGCCAACTGTTCCATTTATAAATATTGTATTTGAATTATCGATTATACCTTTATATAAATTAAGTGATTCTTCTCCAATATCATAAATTATATCTTCATTTGTTAAATCATTTATTTTTCTATATTCTTTCTTATTGTTATTATCGACATAAAAATCGGTTGGTAGTATTATTTTATTATCGAATTTATTTAATATTTCTTTTATTTCTTTTATAAAGTCTGGATTGCATAAAGATTTACCAACATTTATACCTTTTGCTAACAAAAATGTATTTGCAATTCCTCCACCTACTATTAATTTATCACAATTTTTTAACATTTCTTCTATAAGTTTTAGTTTGTCATCTACTTTTGCTCCACCCATTATAACAGTAAATGGTCTTTTTGGATAAGTTGTTAGTTCTTTTAATTTTGTTAATTCTTCATTAATTAAAATTCCATAGTATGAATCAATATATTTTGATATTCCGTAATTTGATGCATGTCTTCTATGACTTGTACCAAATGCATCATTTATAAACACATCTCCTAAATTGGCCCAGTATTTACTTAAATCTAAATTGCAAGAACTTTCTAATTTATTTGGAAAATCTAAATATCTTGTATTTTCAACTAATAATATTTCTTTTTCTTTTAAATTTTTAGATAATGTTTCTAATTTTTCTCCGTAAGGTTCTTTTGAAAAAAATACATTAGCATTAACTAATTCTTTTAATCTTAAATATACTGGATATAATGTGTTTTTTTCTTTATCTTGTTCACTTTTTACTTTTCCTAAGTGACTAAATATTATTATTTTATTATTTTTATTTAATAGGTAATTTATTGTTTCTAAACTTTTTATTATTTTTGTATCATCTATTATTTTATTATCTTTTATAGATACATTAAAATCACATCTTAATAATACTTTTTTATTTGCTATATTATAATCTTTTATATATTTCATTTTTATTATCACCATATTCATTATAAAATAATAAAAAAAGAAATACAAGTTAATGTATTCCTAATAATTTAATATATCATCTATAGATATGTTTTTATCATATGTACTATATTTTGATTTAGCAGTATTAACTAAGTTAATCCAATGTGGACTTGCAATACGATTTCCGTATTCATTTGTTGTAGGACAATAAACTCTACCTATAGAAGCAGGTGTTGTTAATCCTTTACCAAAGTAATTTTTTGATAACATTTTAACATAACTTAATATACCTAATTCTATATTATCATGTCTAATTAATCCACTGTTTGACATACCACCATATACGTTATTTTTACCTAACATATATTTAACAGTATAATATCCACTTTCTGCTGCGCCAATTGATAGTGCTATATCAGTATCTACATTTTGATATATATTTGAAAAATATATTATTAATTTTTCTACATAATCACTATTTCCAGAATATGATTCTATTTTTCTTGTTCTTTCTTTTTTATTTGTTTCTACTAATTCGTAGAAGTATTCGACTATACCATATTCTTTAGTAGGATATATAATTAATTCTCCATTTTTATTCTTTAGTGAGGCAATATTAGTTTCATTAATATTTTCTATACCTTCACTTCTTTTTATTATATCTTCTTTTATAAAATCATAATTATAACCAAACATTGTAGAGAAAAATATAAGTTCTTTTTCGTTTTGGGCTATGTAGTAATTGATATCTTTTTCTATAATTCTTGGATTATCATATAATTTTATATCTGTTTCCCCTATTGTTATTCTTTTTAATTCTAATAAAGTTTCATTTAATTGTGGTTTCAGGGGCACAACGTCTTCAGTTTGTTCACCTGATACAATTAAAGTACTTTCATTTTGTGCATTAACTTTAGTAATTGTCAATACAAAAATTATTAAAAGTATAAAACAACATACAATGTGTTTTAAAGCTTTATTAGAAACAGTTTTTTGTTTCATTTTGTTCTCCTCCCCAGTCGAACAGTCAATATATTACCATAATTATTATGGTATGTCAAATTTGTATCTATAACAAAAAATGGTAAAAAAAAAGCAATCTTTTGTCGATTGCCTAAATTTTATAGTTATAATCTGTTGGAATTTCTAATTTAATTCCAGTAAATAAACTAGTATCAGATGCTAATTCTTTTATAGTATCAAAGTCATTTGATATACCATTTGAAACTAAATATTTATCAATTGCATCTTTGTTGAAATAATATATTGCTTCCCAATTATCTTTACTTGGATATACTTTTTCAGCTATATTCATTAATGATTCACCATCTGATAGTACGTATGAAACAGATTCTATATCTTCAGTTTTCTTTTCAGTTGTTGCTTCAGGAGCTGTTTCTTCAACTTTAGTTTCTTCTTTTACTTCTTCAGTTTTAACTGGTTCCTCAATTTTTGGCTCTTCTTCTACTTTAACTGGTTCTTCTTTAGGAGTTTCAGTTTCTTCATCTTCTAAGAATACCATTTCATCTTTCATTTCTTTTGGTTCTTCAGTAGTCATTTCAGGTTTTACTTCTTCTTCAGTTTTAGTTTCTTCTACTACATTCTCTTTTTCATCAAATATATTTTCCTCTTTTACTTCACAAGTTCCATGTGATAATTCTAATTCACATAATAAATCTTTTAAATCTATATAAGCTTTTTCAACATCTAACTTAATAGAATTAGGAAAAGCTTCAATAACTTCATTCTTTCTCTTATTAAATTTATCTATTTCAATTTCTCTGTTATTAATTTTCTTTTGACAGAATTCAATATTTTCTCTTATTGGTAAATCTAATTTTTCAATAGCGTTATTAAATTCTTTAGTAATTTTCTTTAAATCACTTTCAATTTCTTTTTTATTATAATTAGGAACATTGAAATCAAAATCACTATTTTTGGCAGTTAAATACTCTTTTTCTATTAATAATGGAGTATTATCACTTATTAATCCATTTAAAATATCATTTAGATCATTTAATCTAACATTATTATTTTCTATTTCGTTTTGACATTCAATAACTCTAGATGGATTATTTGTTTCAAAAATTTCTTTCTTTAATTCTTCTAATTTATTTTCAATTTCAGTAATTTTTTCTTGGAATTCATTTATTCTTGCTTCATTATTACTTATTTCAGTTTCTAATTCGCTAATTCTTCCATTTTCTCCATCCATATTTGTTAAAAGATTTTTATATTTATGAATTTTTTCAACATAACTTTCATCTATATCTTCATCTTTTAATATATTCATCATTTCTTCATTTTGTTCTTTTATTTCATTTGTATATTTTTCAATTTCTTTATCACATTTTTTTATTTGATTAAGAGCAAGTAGATTTTCTAATGCTTCTTTTTCTTTTATTTCTCCAAATAGTAATTCATTCATATTTATTAATTCCTCTCTATTCTAAGTGTATTATATCATATTTTTTTTATAATTCAACAAATTTCTCGTTCTTTTTAAAAAATTGTATAAGTTTCTTTTTATTATACATAATAAATTTGGAGGGATTATATGAAAAGTGTACCAAATATTATTAGTACTAAAGATTTATCTTATTTAGAAGATATGTTGAATTGGAATTATGTTTTAATTAAAAAAATTAATAATTATATTAATGAAGTAAAGGATACTGATGTTAAGAAGTTGTTAGAAAAATGTAGTAAAGATTTAAAGAAAAATTATAATGATATTTTAAATACTTTAGAATAAGGAGGACATTATGGGAGAAACTATAAAAAATACAAAAGTACAAGTTAAAAAAGGAAATAATATGAATGATGAAGATATTTTAAATGATGTTTTAATTAGCTATAAACATTTAGTTAGTAGTTATGCAACTGCATTAAATGAAGCTAGTAATAAGAATATTTATAAATTATATTATGATGTATTTTCATCTAGTAGTAAAATGCAAGCAGATTTATTTGATTTATCTTTTAAAAAAGGTTGGTATCAACTTGAAACTGCTGAGGAAGATAAAATTGAAAAAGCATATAATAAATTTGATAAATGTTTATGTGATTTAGATTGCGATTGTAAATCAAGTAGTGAAAAATGTGATTGTGAATAAAAAAAATCATCTAGATTAATTTCTAGGTGATTTTATAATTCTATTTTTATGTTTTCTTTTTTAGTATCATCTATTTGGAATAATTCTGCTTTTTTGAAAGCAAATATAGATGCAACTATATTAGATGGTACGCTTTCTATAACTGTATTATATTTTGTAACTTCATCGTTATATTTATGTCTTGCTATTTCTAATGAATTTTCTATATCTTTTAGTTCACTTTGAAGATTCAAATATTGTGTATTTGCTTTTAATTCAGGATAGTTTTCAACTATTGCTAAATATTTATTTAAACTATTATTCATTTTGCTAGCTTCTTTAATATTCATATTCTTTTGTCCATTATAATTATTTCTTAATGATACTATATTTTCTAATGTATCGTTTTCATAATTTGAATATGTTTTTACACATTCTACTAAATTTGGTATAAGGTCAAATCTTTTATTTAAATATATTTCTATATTTGCTTTAGATTTTTTTACATTATTTTGTAATTTTATTATAGTATTATATTTTGCTAATATTATTAATATTACAACTAATATAACAACTAGTATTATATAAATTATGTTTGATAAATCCATGTTAGTCTCCTTTCTAATCTTCTATTGTTATTTGATTAACATAACCATTTTCATCATAATCTAAAGATATTTCATATTTAGTCCATTCATCAAAATTTGATTTTAGATTTTTTATAATTTCTACATCAGTTGTGTTTGTATCTTTGTATATTACATTTAATATACGGTCTTTATTTGTTTTATTATTTGTTATTACATCATCTAGTAAGTTTTTTACATTAAATCCATTTTGTGTTCCGTTAGATGTTTCGTAAGTAAAATTAAATGTTCTTTTTGAAGCTTCATCTACGTATCCTTTTTTTGATTCTATAGTTATTTTGTTAATGTATCCAGTATTATCATAATCTTCACTAACTTCATATTGATTCCATTCACTAAGTTCATTTTTTATAGTTTTTATTTTTGTAGAATCAGTTAGATTTTCGTTATTATAGACTACTGTTATTAAGTGTTCTTTATTTGTTTTGTTATTAGTAATTATTTCATCTATTAAGTCTGATACATTTGAACCATATTTTGTTCCAACATAGAATGTAAAATCACTATTGAATGAATTTTTATCAAAGTCACTTTTCATTTCGCCGACTCCCATTTTTCTAAATACTTCAAATATTCCCCAAGAGTTAGAGTTATTTTTTTCTTTTTCTTGTTTATCTATTACTATTTTGTTTAATAATATAACTACGATAATTAATGCAATAACTATTAGTAGTACTAATAACCATCTTCTCGGTTTAGGTTCATCTACAGAAATTTTATTTGTTTCATTTTTTATTTCTGTTCCTTTTAATTCAGTTTCTTCATCTACTAATGTGTTCATATCTACATTAAATAAATTACATATTTCTTTTAGTTTGTCAGTATCTGGTTTTGATTGTCCTAATTCCCATTTAGAAATTGTTTGTCTAGTGACATTTAACTTTTCACCTAATTCTTCTTGTGATAGTCCTTCTTTCTTTCTTAACTTTGTTAGTTTTGTTCCAAAATTCATTAAAACTTTTCCTCCTTTTTCAATAAAAGTATATCATTTGGTAGTGTTATAATCTACCAATTTAAGATGGAAATTTGTCAATTTTACATTGCGTTTTGTCAACTAAGAAAAAAATCATCTGTTTTCTTTAGATGATTCTTTATTAAATTCAGTTTTATATAAATTTTTATATGTTTTATTATTTTTAAATATTTTAAATTTACTTGTTTATGAATTAATTTTTCATTTAAGACCTCAACATTGTTATATAAAAATGCTATCTAATTCTTAAATTAATACATTTTTCATAGCCGCTTAAATCTTTTTTTCTATTTTCTTCTACTTTTTCTATAATTTCATTATTTAATCTTTGTAATCCTAAAGTATATGATTTTTTTTCTAATTCAAATAGGATATATTCTTCTTTTAAATTTTTATCTTCTTTTTGATTTAATTCATTAATAACTGTTTCTTTTTTATCCATAGTTGAATAATAAGAAATCATTTTTTGGGAGTAATCTAATTCGTCTTCTGTTAATTTCATCTTTGCATATTTATCAATTGGCATTTTATTAATGTAATTGTGAACATCATTTGAAATTAATATTTTACTTTCATTACTTTTTAAATATTGTCTTAAAATATTTTTGTATTTATTTTCTTCTTTTAATAATTTTAATATTTCTATTTCATCATTTGACAATTCTTTTGTAGATTTTTTTAAAAGTTGCTCAATATTATAATGTTTTGGAATGTATTCAAGCCATTTTAAATAACTTTCTAAATTTTTACGAGACATTACATAATTAGATTCTGTTTTAATTTTTTTTGCCTTAATTAACATGTTATCACTCCCATTTGTATTAATTATTTTACCATAAGATTTGCATATTTTATTATTTTTTTGTAAATTTTATGATATTTTTGATGTTTTTCATTGTATTTAATGTACAAATTAAAATTTTTATCCATTTCTACTTCGAGATGGCATCTATGAAAAATGCATTACATTATCAAACTTATAAATGTACCTTTATATATATTTTGTTATGTCTAAATCCGGATTTTTTTTATCACTAAAAGAACTTTTTTAATAATAATAAATCTAATTTTTTTAATTTCATTACATATTGGTAAAAATCAATTATGCTTCCTCTGAAATTATTTTAGGAGCAGTTAAAGGGTCAATAGCAACATCATATATTTCACTATGATTTTTATGCTACTTTATTTTATATTTGTGTTTTTACCTTATTTTCTAATAAATAGTTTTTTATATGAAAAAAGCCCTTGAAAAACTTATGTTTTTTAGGGTTTTTGTAATTTCAAAATGGCGCCCGTTGTAGGACTCGAACCTACGACCTAACGGTTAACAGCCGTGCGCTCTACCGACTGAGCTAAACGGGCAAATAAATTGGAGCAGGTGATGGGAATCGAACCCACGTTATCAGCTTGGAAGGCTGAAGCTCTACCATTAAACTACACCTGCAATTAGTAGGCAATTTAAATTATACCATAGTAAATCTAAATTGCAATACTTTTTTTAAAATTTTTTTAATTTTTTGTTAATTTTTTAATAAAGTTAGTGAAACTTTATGTTTTTCTTTGTTAATTTCATCAATATAGCATGTAATTATATCCCCAACTGAAACAATATCATTTGGATTTGAAACAAAACTTTTACTCATTTTTGATATATGTAATAGTCCATCATCATGTAATCCGATATCTACAAATGCTCCAAATGATGCAACATTTCTAACTGTTCCTTTTAATTCCATTCCTGGTTTTAAATCATCTATAGTAAGTATATCACT
Source organism: uncultured Mycoplasmatota bacterium (assembly GCA_900548725.1). GTDB lineage: Bacteria > Bacillota_I > Bacilli_A > RF39 > UBA660 > UMGS1124. Next base: position 8,026 of record URLV01000027.1, on the reverse strand, counting down.
TTTTAATATTGGAGGGTCGATTTCACTACGTGGGTCTAGTCCAGGATTTAATAATTCTTTTATTATGTCATTTATTGTATATAAATCTGTATTTAAAACTTTTACTAATTCTTCTATTTTTGTATTTTTTAAAGTGTTTTTAAAACTTTCTTCATTTATGTTTTTTATATCTAGTTTTAAATATTCTAATAATTTATTAGTTGTTTCGTAACTTTCTGGATGTATTCCAGTGTTATCTAATGCATTATTACCATTATTTATTCTTAAAAATCCTATCGATTGTTCATATACTAAATCATTTAAACCTATATTTTTTATTTCTTCTCTACTCTTTATTATATGCTTTTCTTTATATTTTATTATTTTATTTATTATTGTTGTTGTTAAACCAGAAACGTATTTTAAAATACTTGGAGAAGCTGTGTTTATGTTAACACCTACTTCATTTACTATTTTCGATACTGTAAAGTCTAAGTTTTCTGATAATTCTTTTTGATTTACATCATGTTGATATTCTCCAATCCCAATACTTTTTGGGTCTATTTTAACAAGTTCACTTAGTGGGTCTTGAACTCTTCTACCTATGCTTACTGCACTTCTTTCTTGAACTTCAAAATCTGGGAATTCTTTTTGAGCTAATTTACTTGCACTATACACTGACGCTCCTGCCTCACTGACAATTGTATAGTAAACACCTGTCAACTCTTTACAAATACTTGCCACTAGTTCTTCACTTTCTCTTGATGCTGTTCCATTACCTATTGCAATTAGATTAAGTTTATATTTTGAAATCAATTCTAATAATTTCTTTCTTGCTCCCACTTTATCATTCTTTGGTTCATGTGGATAAATAACATCAATGTGTAATACATTTCCTTGTTCGTCTAAGCATGCAAGTTTACAACCTGTTCTAAATGCTGGATCGAATCCTAATACTCTATATCCTTTTAATGGTCTTGTCATAAGTAAGTTTTCTAAATTAATTTTAAAGATGTCAATTGCTTTTTCATCTGCATATTCTGTCATTTCTGAACGTATTTCTCTTTCTACGCTTGGTAATATTAAACGTTTTAAAGAATCTTTTATTGCGTCTTTTACAATATTTACAACAAATGATTTATCATTTTTAATTATTTTTGATTCTAAATATTTAATTATTTCATCTTTATCATAATCTAATGAAACAGATAATATTCCTTCTTTTTCTCCTCTGTTGATAGCAAGTGTTCTATAACTTTTCATATATTTTATTCTATCTTTAAAATCATAATATATTTCATAAGTTTTTAATTCATCTACTGCATTCTTTTTTATTTTACTAATTATATTTCCATTGTTGAATATTTTACTTCTAATATATTTTCTATAATATGCATTATCACTTATCCACTCTGCAATTATATAACTTGCATTTTCTACTGCTACACTTGTTTCCATATTAAATGGTTTGCATAAAGTATCAATGTCTCCATTAGTTGGAAATGACATTATTTTTTTTGCAAGAGGTTCAAGTCCCATTTTTATAGCTTCTGTAGCTTTAGTTTTTTTCTTTTCTTTAAATGGTCTATATAAATCTTCTACTTCAGTTAATTTTTCGCATTTTAAAATATTATTTTTTAATTCATCTGTAAGTAATCCTTTTTCATCTATTAATCTAATTACTGTTTCTTTTCTTTCTAATAGATTATTATAGTATGTATATTCTTTTTCTATTTCATTTATTTGATTTTCATCTAAAGCACCGGTTGCTTCTTTTCTATATCTTGCAATAAATGGTATTGTTGCACCTTCACTTAATAATTTTAAAACCGTTTCTATTTGTTTTTTTGTTATGTTTAATTTATTTTCTAATTCATTTATTACTAATTCATTCATTTTATTTCCATCCTTCTAGATATATATTATATTATTTTTTTATAAATTTTTCTATAAAAAAAGACAAGTTAATGTCCATTAGTTTAGATAGATAAATCACATTAATCTTTTATTCTTACATTTACTCCATCTATTTGTTTATAATCTCTTTTTAACCTATAATTATTATATAATAAAAAGTGTTTAAAACTATATAATTTGTCATTAGAAACTGGTGTTTAATTGTTAATAATGTTATTATAATTGTTGGTGATGTGTATGTTTTTAAATACATTAGATAATAAGAGATATTATACGTTAAATTGTTTTTATAAAAATAAATTTAATTCTAAAGTATGTAAAATAAGTTTGAATGCTAATTTTAGTTGTCCTAATAAAGATGGTAAAGTTGGTACTGGAGGTTGTATTTTTTGTAGTAAACTTGGTAGTGGTGACTTTGCTGGCGATGTTAAATTAGATTTAGTTAGTCAATTTAATGAAGTTAAAAAAGTTATGCAACATAAGTGGCCTGATGCTAAGTTTATTGGATATTTTCAAGCAAATACTAATACTTATGCCAGTGTTGATATTTTAAAGAAATATTATGAAACTATATTAGAGTTAGATAATGTAATTGGTCTTAATATTGCTACTAGACCTGATGCTATAAGTGATGAAGTTTTAGATTACTTAACAGAATTAAATAAAAAAACATATTTAACTATTGAACTTGGTTTACAATCTATTCATGATAAGACATTAAAATATATAAATAGAGGACACGATTTAAAATGTTTTTATGATTGTTTTAAAAAATTAAAAGATAGGAATATAAATGTTGTTGTTCATATTATAAATGGTTTACCTTATGAAACTAAAGATATGATGATAGAAACTGTAAAATATTTAAATAATATTGGTATTGATGGAATAAAAATTCATATGCTTCATATATTAAAAGATACTAAATTGGAAGAATTATATAATAAAGAAAAATTTCATGTATTAACTAAAGAAGAATATATAGATATTGTTATTAGTCAATTAGAATATTTGAATCCTAATATTGTTATACATAGAATAACTGGTGATCCTAGTATAGATGACTTAGTTGAGCCTAAATGGTTGGTAAAGAAATTTTGTGTTTTGAATGATATTGATAAAGAGATGGTAAGAAGAGATACTTATCAAGGAAAAAAGCTATAATTTTTACGTTATAGCTTCTTTTATTTTCTATATTTATTATCGAATTGTTTATTTTTCATATATAATACTTTTGGTGTAAATTCATTTCTTTCTGTTAAAAATATATATCTTTCTTCTAATGTTTCTTTACTCGGTATTAATATGTTTGAATTTTTTATTATTAGACTTTTTAGTCCTATTGAATTTAAGAATACTACTTTTGTTTTTATATTTTCTATGTTATATCCAAATAATTGTGGAGTTTTCTTCAATATATTAATTGTTTCTTGTTTATTAAATCCTAAATCCATAATATCTATTATTTTATTATAAATATTATCTGTACTATAGCCAAATATACTTGGTAGAATTAATGTCATATCTTTTATATCTTTAATTTCAAAACCTAGTTTTAAAAAGGTATTTATTTTTTCCTCTATATTATTAACATTTAACCCTATTAGTTGTGGAAATCTCGTTAAAAGTTTAAAGAATTCATCTTTTGTATAACTTTTTTTTATAAAGTATGATTTTTTTGTATCAAATGAATTTATATTTAAGCATAATATGTTTGGATTACTTTTAATTATTTTTAATACTGTGTTACTATCTAAGTGTTTATTAAAATATTTTATCATTTTTAAAATAGATTCTTTATCCTTCAAAACAATTATAGCACTTCTTTGTATCATATATGATATATCGTAATTTGAATAACCAATTTCATTTAGAAATTTTATTTTATTATCTAATGTTTGCGTTTTATAACCTAATAATTCTGGTGAGTTAGTAATTATTTTAATCGCATTTATTTTTGAAATATTATAATTACTTAAAAATTTAATTGTTGCATTTATTTTATGTTTAGTAATACCATATATTTTGGGATAATTTTTTATTATTCTACTAATTTGATTTTTTGTGAATCCAATTTCAAGAAGTTCATTTATTTTATTGCCAAATGTTTTATTGTTATAAGAAATTATGGCTGGATTGTTAATAAATGACTTTTTTATTTGTTCTTTTGAATAACCCATGGTTTCTAAATATAATAGTTTAGAAACTATCACTTCTGTTTTATAACAAAATAAATTAGGAAAATAAGAGGTCATACTTATTATTTTATTTTTTGGTATATTCATATCTTCTAAAAATTTATTTACTTCTTTAATTTCTTTTAAACTAATATTTTTTAAATTTTTATTATTTAATATTTTATCTATTTCTGTTTTTTTATAGCCGTATTCATTTAAATATTCTTCTATCATTGATTACCTCTAATTTGTATCTGTTAAATCAACATTTTCTGCATCAAGCATATCTTTGAAATCTGTTTTAAATTTTTCTATATCTTTCTTTAATGCATCTGGGTATATATTATTTGCATTTACTATTGCTTTATAAATGTGTTTCATTTTTACTTCTTTGCTATTTTCAAATACAGCATAGCTGAAAGCACTTGATATTATTGTTAAGCAAATATCTGGATATCTGTTTGATATTTCATATATTCTTTTATATTCACTTGTCATATTTACTATGAATTTAAATATTCTTTCTTTTTGGAAATCAGTGTAGTTTAATTTTACTCCTAGAAGTTTTTCAAATTTTGGATATGTTCCCATAAGTATTTTAACAACTGTGTCTGCATCTGCTTCTTCTATATCTATTTTTATAAATCTTCTTACGAATGCTCTATCTCTTAAAATATATGCTTCATATTCTTCTGTTGTTGTTGCACCTATCATTTTTATTGTTCCTCTATCTAGTGCTGGTTTTAACATATTTGCAAAATCTATATTATTATTAGATGTTGCTTTATTAACTAGTAAATGGACTTCATCAATAAATAGAATTGTATTTGTACTTTTTTTTAATTCTTGAATAAGTAGTTCTAATCTATTTTCTGATTGTACTCCACTTATACTATTTCCTAATAATGAAGTTATATTTATTTTTATTATTCTCCAATTTTTAAGTGCATCTGGTACATCACCTTTTTGTATTCTGTAGCCTAGTCCTTCTACTAAAGCTGTTTTACCTATTCCAGGTTTACCTACTAATAATGCTCCCTTATCTGGTGTAATAAGTGCTAGAATCATTTTATTTATTTCTTCTTCTCTTCCTATAGCTGGATTTGTTATGTATGTTTTTGCTGTCAAATCTTCACCATAATTTTTTATTATGCTGAAACTATTATCATTATTATTTTCATTAACACTATCATTTTTATCAATTACTAGTTCTTCTAGTAGTTCATTATTGTTATCGTTTATATTTAAAATTTCTATATCTTCATTATTCATAAATAAGTCACTTCCTGTATATGATTATAACATAAAAGGTATATTTTAATAAATAGAAAGTGTGAAAAATATGGTTATAGAAATTATTGGTTTAGTATTTTCAATGATAGTTGGGACTTTGGGACATTTTTTGTATGAATGGTCTTACTATAATAAATTTATTGGATTTTGGTTTTCTAAGGGAGAGAGTGTTTGGGAACACATGAAACTTGGAATTACCCCAATTATTTTGTGGACAATTTTTGAGTTTTTTACATTTAATTTTACTAATTTGTTTTTTGCAAAATTTTTAAGTATTATAATGTTTTCTATTTGTTTAATGATTTTATATTATGGATATAAGTTAATTATTAAAAAAAATATCTTATTTTTAGATATTTTAATATTTTATATAAGTTTATGGTTATCGAGCATTGTTAGTGTAAATATTATGGTTAAAAATTTAGGTTCATTTTTAAATTTAGTTGGATTTGTAGGGATTTTATTTGTTATTTATTTATATTTTAAATTTGATAAAAATACTCCTAATTGGTTTATTTTTAAAGATTAGTTTATTAATCTTTTTTTTGTACCTCCTAAAACTTCATAACAATCGTGTGTTATAAAAAATGCTTTGGGATCAATATCCAATATTAAATTTTTAAATCTATAATATTCTCTACTTGTGACTACGCACATAATTGTCTTTCTTTTCTTTTTATCAATACCACCATTAGAATTTAATAGACTATATCCAACGTTAAATTCACTTTTTAAAAATTCTTCTATATATTCAGTATGTTTTGTTTTTATTATACATAATTTAGAATCGCTATTTCCCAATATAATAAAATCTATTATTGTATTACTTATAATAAGGGTAAATATTGCATATATGGTTTTAGGTATACCAAATACAAATGTTGCTGTAAATATGATTATTATATTTATGTAGTTACCCGCTTGTCCTACCGATGTTTTTGCATATTTGCATATTATTTGATTTATTATATCTCCTCCACCTGTAGAATATCCAACTTTATATATAATTCCTAAGGGAATACTATAAGTTACGCATGCAACTAGGCATGTAAATAAGTAACTACTAAATTCTATATTTATTTTATTTGTAATAGGTTCTAATATTGATACCATTAATGGAAATATAATTGCGCATACTAAATTTTTTTTTGTTTCTTTTATTCCTAGTAAAAAATAACTTAATATAATTAAAATTATTGTTATTAATAACAAAAATATACTTGTATTCATTCCAGTTAGTTTTTTTATTACTATGGCAAGTCCACTCATTCCTGACATTACTATGTTGTTTCTAACAAATAAAATATTATATGAAAATGCTACTAAAGTTATACAAATTATATATACTACTATTCTAAATAACTTATTTTTTTTGTTAACTGTTTCTAGTATATTTCTTTTGTTAAAGAGGTTTAATATATTCATTTTACATTCACCCTATTATAAGTTTATAGTATAAGATTTATTTTTGCAAGAAAAAAAGGATAATTTATAAATATTTATTTATTATTCTTTCTATCTCTGTTTTATAATTTCTTTTTATTATATAATCTTTAAATTTATAATCTTTTATATAATGTTCTTTTATAAATTCTTTATTTATTCCTATCATTATTATTACTTTTGTTTTAAAATTTTCTTCTTTATTTAATTCTTCCATTATTGTTACTGCATTATATGGATTCATTTCATCATCTATTATTATTAAATCATATTTTATTTTATTTCTTATTTTATTTAGTATGTCTTTCCATACATACTTTTATCTACATTTATGTTATATTTTTTTATTTCTTTTGCATATTTATTTAGTTCTTCATAATTATCATCTATTAATAGTACGTTCTTTTCTGTTCCTATATATTTTATATAATTATTTAATTCTTTATTGTGTTTTATTTCTTCTGTTTCATATATTCTTTGGTCTAATACTATACTTACTTTTGTTCCTAGTTTATTACTATCTATAAATATACTTCCTCCTAATATATTTATTAGTTTTTTTACACTATTTAAATCTAATTCTATTTCATTACTTTTTATATCTGTTTCTTCATCATTTAATACTTTATTTATTTTATCTATATCTATTCCACATCCTGTATCATTTATATTTATTATTAATCTACATACATCATATTGTATAAAATTATTTATATTAAATTCTATATTTCCTTGTTTTGTATATTTTATTGAATTAGATAATATGCTATATAGTACTTGTTTTAATTTTATATTATCTCCATATAGAATTGGTATATCTTTATCTATTTTAGTATTTAATTTAACTTCTTTATTTATTTTATTTTTTATCATTAGTATTAATTCTTTATATAGTTTATTAATATCATAAGTATCATTAAATACTTTAATTTTGTTGTAATCTATATCATTTATATTAAGTACATTATTTATAATAAATCTAACTCTATTAGCATCGTCATTTATTAATTTACTATTATTTTTTAAGTCTATTACTTTTTTCATATTTAACATATCTTTAGAAGTATTACAAATATTTTCTACAGGTAGTTTAACATCTTGAGTTAGTTTAAATAATAGATTTGATTTTTCTTCGTTGCTGTGTTGTAATAGATTTTTATTTACTGCTAATTCTTCTAATAGTTTCATGTCTGGGTTTTCTATTGTGAAGTACATTA
>URLV01000026.1 GCA_900548725.1 uncultured Mycoplasmatota bacterium | reverse complement strand
AACAAATTTTCGAGGTCGGGAGAGAAGTTATACAGTCTTATTTTCATCTTTTTTACGAATCGTAAATTTTTAGTTGGTATTACTACCCTAATAAAATATTATCAAAAAAAGACACTATTTTCAAGTATCTATCTTCTATTTTTCAAAATATATTATACAACTATCAGATTCATTATATATACATAATTTATTTTCTTTATCATCTTTTTTAAATTTATAGAATGTAGTTGCATTTACATAAACTTTTAATATTTTTGTTTCTGTATCATATTCGTTATTACCAACTTCATCTTTTCTATCAGTAAATTTTATAGTAGATTTATTATTATGGATTGTTATTTCTTTATAATTTGTATTTTCATTATTCATTTTCCATGTGCCAAGAATATTTGTTGGTAATAAAGTAATACTTTCAGTAGTTTTAAAACCAAAATAACATAATATTAAAATTACTATTATTTTTATTATATTTGGTATTATTCTAAGTAATTTACTATAAACTATTGGTGTTATTAGTATGCTTACTATTATAAAGAATATTATATTTATACTTTCAAATTTAAATATGCCAAATAATAATACCAATATACTAATAATATATCTTACAATGTTTAATTGTTTAACATCTTCATATTCTGCATAATCATTTATTAAATCAATTATAACACCAATACCAAATATACCTAATGTTAGTAAATAAATTACTCCTATAACATATTTTTTTTCAATAAATTTATGTACGCCAAACCATCCTAAAAGACTTATAAGTAAAAATTTACTATTACTTTTTTTTCTTAAATTATTATATTCTTCTAATTTTTTTTCAAAATATTTTAATTCTTTTTTATTTAATAATAGCTTATATGTAGTTATGTAATCGTCATATAATTTTTTAAAGTCTTTACTATTATCTTTTTTTGTATAATCATTTGTTAAAGTTTCTATTAATCTTTTATATATTTTTTTATTTTTTGGATACTTATTATTTAATTTTAAATATATATCATATGATTCTTCATATTTCTTTTCTTTATATAATTTTTCTGCTTCTTTATATTTTTTATCTTCTAATAAATTATTTTTTTTAGGAGTATTAGCTACTTTTTCTTTTATTGCTTTTTTTTGTTCTTGTTTAGTTTTATTTTGTGGTTCTCTAGTTTTTGTAATATTATTTTTTTGGTTTTTACTTGTATTTATATTTTTCTTTGTTGTATTTTTTTTTATATTTGTCTTTTTTTTATTATTTTTTGTTTTATTCATAATTAACCTCCATCATTTTAATTCATCTAAACTATTAACCATTATCCAATCTTCTAAAGAACTATATTCTGGAATATCTATTCCATCTATTTTTTCTAAATTATTAAATTCTACTATACATAAACATTTCTTTTTCCATTTTTTCTCTTCTATTGGTTCTAAATTTAATTTATCTTTATATTTATCAAATATTTCGTTTATTTCATTCATAGTTAATGATTTATAGCTATCTGCATTAGTAACTACTGCATGGTAAAAAGATTTATTTTCTCCTTTATTAACAAAGTATAATTCATCATTTATAAATATTCTAGAATTAGGTATACGTCTGGTGGCATTACCTCTTAAAAGTACTGTTCTTTCTTTATTTATAATTTTATCTAATTCTTTTGTTTTATTATCACAAATTACTATATGTATCACTTCTATCACCTGCATATCTATTCTATCATAATTTATTAATATTTATATAAAAAAATTCATTTTTTGATGAACTTTTTTCTAACAATTTTTACTTTTATTTACTAAATCTTTTATTTTTCTAAAATAATGATTTATACATGACTTAGAAATATTTATATCAGTTTCTACACTAATTATATAAGCTAATTCATTCATTGTAGTTTCTGGATATTTTTCTTTATATTTTATTACTAATTTTATTTTGTCATCTATCAAATCTAACATATCATGTTCTTTTAAATAATTTATATTATCCATTTGTTCTAAGCTTGTTTTCATACTTTTTTCTATATTTGCTTGTTCACAATTGTTTAGTCTATTAACCATATTTTTATGGTCTCTATATATTCTAATATCTTCATAATAAAATAATGAATTAGTAGCACCTAACAATTTTATAAAATCACTTATTTCTTCACTTACTTTAATATATACCATGTATCCTTTATCTCTACTAATTACTTTACTATTAAATTTCAATTTGATTAATAAGTTGTTTATTATGTTAGCATCACTAATGTTATCTACTAAGAATTCTAAATGATATTTACTTTTTGAAGGATCATTTATTGAACCGTTTGCTAAGAATGTGCCTCTTAAGTATGAAGATATTTCTTCAAAACTAGAATCTATTATTTCTTTGTCTAATTCTTTTATATCGTTTTCTATAATATTTACTTTTTCATTTAATGATAATATAAATATTTTTTTTAGTTTAAACTTTTTTTGTGTTCTTATAGTTAGATTAACATTTATATTATAATTTGCTTTTATTAATTTAAATATATATCTTGCAATATTAGGATTTTCTATATATATTTTAATTTTATTATCTTCTATTATATAAGTATATTTTAGAAATGATAATAGTTCTATTCTTGATTCTATTATGTTATTTGGTACTAATGATGTTATTTCTTCTTTTATTTTTGTTGTAAAAGTCATTTTATACCTCATCCATTAAGTAAGAAAATATTAAATATGATGTTTTTAACGAATCATGTTTTATGGTTCCATCTTCTTTACTAAAAACATATAGTTTATCACTTATTAATTTTATATTCATTTTTTCTATTTCATTTTTATCTACTTTTACCATGTCTTTTTCTTCTTCTCTTGAATATTTTTGTCTTGTTTTATATGGTATACTTTTACTATTTGCAATAACTACATCTATATGATTTATATATTTTTCAATTACTTTAATATGGTCGCTTACTTTAAAATCATCTGTTTCACCTGGTTGAGTAAATAAATTGGATACATACATTTTTTTTGCTTTACTTTCATTAATTGCATCTTTTATACTTTCTATAATTATGTGAGGCAAAATACTTGTATAAAGTGAGCCTGGTGAAAATATTATTAAATCGGCATTTTTGATTGCTTTTATTACTTCTTTGTTGACTGTAAAATCTTTATCATATTTAAGGTCTTTTATTTTTTTTATACTTTTAGTAATGTTTTCTTCTCCAATTACTTCTGTATTGTCTTCCATGATTCCAACTAATTCTATTTTATCCTCTGTGTTAGGTAAGATTCTACCATTTATTTTTAATAATCTACACATGAAATCTATAGCATCAGTTAGATTTCCTTTTTGGTCTATTAATGCTGCCATTAATATATTTCTTATTGGATGATTTTCTAAAGAAGGATTTTTAAATCTATATGATAATAAATCTATTAATTCTTGATTACCATTGGACATTGTAAGCATAACTTTTCCAATATCACCTACAGCAGGTATATTAAGTTCTCTTTTTAATGTACCAGTACTTCTTCCATTATCAGCAACACTTATAACTGCAGTTACATTTACTGGAAATAGTTTTAATCCTGATAATAAATGTGAAAGCCCAGTACCTCCACCAAATACAACTACGTTTTTCATTTTATCACGTCCCTTAAAAGAGTATATCACATAAAATAAATATTTGCATTTATATTTTATTAGTTTTATAATATTAAATCAAAAGAGAGGAATATTTATGGCAATCATTAATATTAAAGAAAGTTATATTAAAGAAAATTATGTACCTTTAAATAATTTAAAAGGAGAAAAATTAACTAATCAAGAAAGTAATTTGTATGTTAATAGAAGATATATTTATAAAATTATTAAAAAGAAATTTAGAAAAGATAGAGAAAAATGTATTGATAAAATATATCAGATTGAATTTCCGAACGCTATAAATATTGTTGATTTGTTATATGATAATAATAAATTTATTGGAGTAACGAATTATTATTATAAAAATTTAATTACTCTAAAAAATTATATGAATGATTTAGATTTATATGAAATTAAAGAAATTATGGAAGAATTTATTAATTTTTATCAATTTGCATTATCTAAAAAAATGTTATATTGGGATATTCATTTAAATAATATTGGCGTTTCTGATGGTAAAATTTATGTATGTGATATTGACTCAATTGAAACAAAAAGATTTGATGAAAACGATATTAGATTCTCGTTTAATTCTATATTATCACTTTTTTATGAACTTTGTTATAAGGAAACGATTAGAAATAAGTATGATAATTATTTAGAAATTATAAGTAACATTAGCGAATCATTAAATTTTTTATTTCACAATATGACTTTAAGTGAAGTAGAAGATATTATTATGAATACTACTCAAGATTATTTGGAAGAAAAAAAATATTTATTAAAAAAGATTTAACTGTTGTATTGGTTAAATCTTTTAAATTGCTCTTCATTATCTAAGTTTGTTTCACTAAGTTCTTTTATTATTTTCTTTTGATTTCTATCTAACTTTGTTGGAATGATTATGTTATAAATTAGATATGTATCACCTTTTTTACCGTATTTTTCATCGTCAATACCTTTTCCACGTAATTTTTCTTTATCACCGTTTTGTGTTCCAGAAGGTATTTCAACTTTTACATTTCCTTGTAATGTTTTTATTGTTTTTTTACATCCCATTATTGCTTCAGTTATTGTTAGTGGTACTTTTATATATATATCACTTTTATCTCTTTGGTAAAGTGGATGTTCTTTTACACTAAATTCGATGTAAACATCTCCATTAGGTCCACCGTTAAGTCCGCTTGATGCTTTTCCACTCATTCTAAGTTGATCGTTGTTATCTACTCCACGTGGTACTCTAACTTTTAATGTTTTTTTGCTATTTACAACACCATTTCCTTTGCAAGTACTACAAGTACTTTCAAATATTGTACCACTACCGTTACATTTAGAACATGTAGATTGAGTTTGCATCATTCCAAGTATAGTTCTTCTTTCTTCTACTACCATTCCACGTCCGTTACAGTTTGGACAAGTTTTTTCTCCATGTCCACCAGCACCATTACAGTTTGTACATTTATCTTTTACATTTATGGTAAATTCTTTTTCACATCCATAAACAGCTTCTTCAAATGTTAGATTGATATGAACTAATGCATCTTCACCTTTTGTTTGCATTTTCGATGCTTTATGTCTTCTTCCGCCACCAAATGATGAACCGCCACCCATAAATGTTTCAAAAATATCACCTAAGTCGATGTCGCCAAAGTCAAATCCAGAGAATCCACCAGAGAAGCCTCCACCAAATCCTCCACCTGCACTTCCGTCGAATGCAGCAGAGCCAAATTGGTCATATTGTTTACGTTTATTAGGATCAGATAATACACTATAAGCTTCGCCAATTTCTTTAAATTTTTCTTGTGCACCTTCTTCTTTATTTATATCTGGATGATATTGTTTTGCCAACTTACGAAATGCTCGTTTTATTTCTTCATCGCTAGCATTTTTATCTACACCTAAAGTTTTATAATAGTCTTTTGCCATTTTTTACACTTCCTCTTTTAATAATTCTAAATATAAGTTTAAATTGCTATCAAATTCTTTAAAAGCTTCAGTATATACTTTTTCATCTGTCAAATCTACTCCAGCGATTTTTAATGAGTCTACAGGATTTACTGTACATCCTAACTTTAAGAATTTTTTATAGTTATTTAGTGCTTCATGATTATTATTATAAATATCTTTTGCAATTTTCATTGCTGCCACATATCCTGTAGCATATTGATAAACATAGAAATTGTAATAGAAATGTGGAATTCTAGACCACTCATACATAATTTCTTTGTCGATTTTAACTTTATTTCCAAAATATTTTTTATTTAAATCATAATAATGATTACATAATAAATCTTTAGTTAGTACTTCACCGTTTTGTTCTAGTTCATGTATATCAAGTTCAAATTCACTAAACATAGTTTGTCTTACTACACTTGCTTTAAATCTTTTTATTAATTCATCTATAATATATAATTTTTCTTCTTTATTAGTAGCATTATCTAACATGTAATAAGACAGTAATAGTTCATTTACTTGACTAGCAACTTCTGCAACAAATATTGTATAACTATAATTTTGATATGAATTATTCTTTATTGCATAATAATAATGCATTGCGTGACCTAATTCATGTGCTATTGTAGAAACTTCATCAAATCTTCCATCAAAATTCAAGAAAACATATGGATGCGTCAAATAACATGCAGTACAATATCCACCCATTCTTTTATTTTTTGTTGGATATACATCAATCCATCTTTTGTCAAAAGCTTCTTTTAACACTTCTATATAATCTTCACCTAATGGTTTTAGAGATTTAAATGTTAGTTCTTTTCCTTCATCAAAAGTATATTTTTTAGCATAATCATTAACAAGTGGTACGTAAGTATCATATAAGTGTAAATCTTTTACGCCTAATATTTTTTTTCTTAGTTCCCATTGTTTATGAATGATATTTATGTTATCATTGATCGACTTAATTAATGTTTGGTATACTTGTTTATCTACTTCATTACTAATAAGCGATGCTTCTAAACTTGAATTATATTTTCTTACATCTGCTATTCCGTTATGTAATTTAACTTGGCCTGATAAAAGTTCAGTATTTGTATTAATAATACTTTCATATCCTTTATATAAGGTTTTAAATGCATTTTTTCTAACGTTTCTGTTTTTAGATTCTAAATAAGTAGCATAATTGTTATTATTAATCTCTATTTTTTTATTATTTTCATCTTTAATACTTCCAAATTTTAAATCTACATCTGTTAATTTAGAAAATGTATCTTCTGGAATATTAAATGCATCTGATAATTTTGTAATTATCCTTTCTTCTTTTTCACTTAATACATGTTCTTTTTTTCTAAATATATCTTTTAATAATATTTCATACTCTAATAATCTTTTATCTTTTTTATATAATTTTTCTATAGCATTATATTCATATTTCATTAATTCAGGAACAATGTATGAAGATAATTCACTATATTTTTTATTTAATTTTATAACATTACCATAAAATTTATTATATTTATCATTACTTAAATCTATATCATTATTTATATGAGCATATATAAATAAACGCTCTATTCTTTTTGATATATTTGTATCAAGTTCTAAAATTTCATAAAGATTTTCGTATACTTTATTTTTATATAAACTAATTTTGTCTATATCGTTATATAATTCATCTATTTCTTTATTAAAATCTTCTTCTGTTTTAAATAATTCACTTAAATCAACTTTGTATTTATTAGGTATATCATTTCTATTATTATATTTCATTTATCCTCCATAATAATTTAAAAAGAGAGTTAGATAACTCTAACTCTTATCTTTTTATTTATTTACAAATTCTGCTTCACTAGCTCCATCGTCATTAGAATTATCAGTATTATTATTTTGATTTTGAGCTGCTTGTTCTTGGTAAATACGTGTAGCATATTCCATAGCTTTTTCATTTAACTTAGTTGTTTTTTCTTTAATTTCATCTACATTATTTCCTTCAAGAGCTTTCTTTAAATCATTTATTAATTCTTCAGATGTTTTCTTTTCGTCTTCAGTTAATTTATCACCTAAATCTTTAATAGATTTTTCTGTAGTAAATATTGCTTGTTCTGCTTCATTTCTTGCATCAGCCTCTTGTTTTTTCTTTTCGTCAGCTTCTTTGTTAGCTTCTGCTTCTTTCATCATTTTATCAATTTCTTCATCTGTTAAATTAGTATTTGAAGTAATTGTAATATGTTGTTCTTTATTAGTACCTAAGTCTTTTGCAGTGACATTTACGATACCGTTTGCATCTATATCAAATTTAACTTCGATTTGAGGAATACCTCTTGGAGCAGCTGGAATATCTGTTAATTGGAATCTTCCTAAAGTTTTGTTATCTGCAGCCATAGGTCTTTCACCTTGTAATACATGAATGTCAACAGCAGGTTGATTATCTACAGCAGTTGAGAATACTTGACTCTTACTTGCTGGAATAGTTGTATTTCTTGGAATTAGAACTGTCATGACATTACCTAATGTTTCAATACCTAATGATAAAGGCGTAACATCTAGTAATACTAGGTCATCTACTTCACCAGTTAATACACCACCTTGAATTGCAGCACCCATTGCAACAACTTCATCAGGGTTAACACTCTTATTTGGTTCTTTTCCAATTTCATTTTTAATTAAATTTTGGATATATGGAATTCTACTTGAACCACCAACTAATACTACTTGGTCGATATCATTCTTAGTTAATTTTGCATCTTTTAATGCTTTTCTAACTGCATCAAGAGTTGAATCAAATAAATCTTTACATAAACTTTCAAACTTAGCACGAGTGATTGTCATATCCATATGAACTGGTCCATCAGCATTTTGTGTTAAGAATGGTAAATTAATATTTGTTGTAGTCATGCTACTTAAGTCTTTTTTAGCTTTTTCTGCAGCATCTTTAATACGTTGCATAGCCATTTTATCTTTAGACAAATCTATTCCGTTTTCTTTTTTAAATTCATCTACCATATAATCCATTAAGCATTTATCAAAGTCATCTCCACCTAGTCTATTATTACCACTAGTTGATTTAACTTCAAATACTCCATCACCAAGTTCTAGTATTGAAACATCGAATGTTCCTCCACCTAAATCATATACTAAAATTGTTTGTAATTTATCTTGTTTATCAAGTCCGTAAGCTAAAGCTGCAGCAGTAGGTTCGTTAACAATTCTTTCTACTTCTAATCCTGCTATTTTACCAGCATTTTTAGTAGCTTGTCTTTCAGCATCATTAAAGTATGCTGGAACAGTAATAACTGCTTTAGTAACTGTTTCTCCAAGATAACTTTCTGCATCTTTCTTTAATTTCATTAGTATTTTAGCACTAATTTCTTCAGGTGTGTATTTTTTACCATCAATATCAACCTTTTCACTAGTACCCATTTTTCTTTTTATTGAAGCAATAGTATTATTTGGATTTGTTACTGCTTGATGTTTTGCAGTTATACCTACTATTTCTTCTCCATTTTTGAATGCAACAACACTAGGAGTTGTTCTGTCTCCTTCTGCATTTGTAATAACTTTTGGTTCTCCACCTTCTAGTACAGCAACACAAGAGTTTGTTGTACCTAAATCTATACCTATAATTTTACTCATAATATCATTTCCTTTCCTTTTCTAGAGTAAGTTTAATTATTTCAAAATATTTATTATTCATTTACTTTAACCATAGATGGTCTAATAACTCTATCTTTATACATATAACCTTTTTGTAATACTTCTAGTACTACTCCACTAGGTAATGTACTATCATGTTCCATTAATACAGCTTGATGTATTTTTGGATTAAATTCAATTCCTTCAGCTTCAATTTCTTTTACTTCATATTTATTGAATATCTCAATAATACTTGTATATATCATTTTAAATCCGCTTAAGAATTTAGATAATTCATCAGATAAATCATTATCATCTAACATAATTGCTCTTTCAAAATTATCTACTATCGGAAGCAAACTTTTTAAAACATCTTCATTAGCATATTTAAGCATATTTGATGTTTCTTCTTCTTTTCTTCTTTTGAAATTCATCATTTCAGCTTGTGCTCTAATAGCTTTATCGTTGCTAGCATTTAAAGCAAGTTTTAATTTTTCAATCTCACTTTCTAAATGCTCACATTTTTTATTATCATGTTTCGTATTTTTGTGATTATTATTTTCATGATGCTTATTATTTTTTTCTATATTTTCTTTATCTTTTTTTAATTCTTCTACTTTATTTTTTATATTTTCTAATTCTTCTTTAGTTTTTTTATTTTCTTCTTTCATACAATTACCTTTCTATGTAGCTTTTTAAATAATCTAAAAGTGTTACAACTTTATCATATTCCATTCTTTTTGGTCCAATGATAGCAAGTGTACCTACTTCTCCATCAATGTTGTAGCTAGTTTTAATAACTGTTGTATCTTTGTCAAAATTATTTTCTTCTCCAATGTAAACCTTTATATCTTTTTCATCAGTTTCTATATTTTTAACTAATTCTACATCTTCTAATTTATTTATTATTTCTTTTATTTTTTCTGGTTCATTATATTCAGGTTGTTTTAATATATTTGTTTTTCCACCAAAGAATACATCATCATTATTTTCTTCAAACTCACTAAATGCATTGTAAAAGAAGCTACATAATTCTTCATATTTTTGCATTGTTTTAGCAATTTCTGGTTTTATAACAAATTCTAATTTTTCTGGTATTTCATTTATTAGTGTTCCAATTAACTCTTTATTTACAATCTCACAAGTTTTAACTATTTCTTTTATACTAATATCTTCAGGAACGTAAACTTGTCTATTTTCGACATGCCCTGTATTAGTAACTAAAACAGATACAACTTTTTTTTCGTCAATAGGAATTATACTAATTTGTTTAAGTATATTATCTCTGGAATTTTTACCAAGCACTACACTTGTATAATTAGTAATGTCACTAATAATTTCCATACATTTGTTAATAGCATCACTTAATATTAAATCTTTATTATTTAATATTGTTTGTAATTTTAAAACATCTTCTCCAGTTATTTCTTTAGGTTGCATTAAATTTTCAACATAGTAGTGGTATCCTTTTTCACTAGGAATTCTGCCACTAGACGTATGAGTTTTTTCTAAGTAACCTAATTCTTCTAAATACATCATGTCGTTCCTAATTGTTGCAGATGAACACTTAAATTTTTTACACAATGATTTAGAACCAACTGGTTTTACTGTTTTAATGTATGACTCAACAATTGCTTTTAATAATTTGCTTTGCCTGTCTCCCACAAAATCACTTCCTTAGCACACATATTTCTTCAGTGCTAATTACATTATAATATTATGCTTAGCACTTGTCAATATATGAGTGCTAATTTTTTTAAATTTTTGTAAATTAAAAAATAGAAAATACTATTTTGTGTTTTCTATTATATTTCTAGCAGCAACTAAACCTGTTGCAGCAGCAATAACTATATTACCTGCTTTACCTGCACCATCTCCAATAAAATATATATTTTTATTTTTTAAAAGAGCAAAATTATTATCTGTTTCTATTTCATTTGAGAAAAATTTAATTTCAGGACCATAAAGTAAAGTTTCATCATTATTTACACCGGGAATAATTTTATCTAATGTTTCTAAACCATCTAATATATTTGTTATTACTCTTTTTGGCATTACTAATGCTAAATCACCAGCAACTACATCTTTTAGTGTTGGAGTAATAAATTGTTTGCTAAGTCTACTTTCTCTCGTTCTTCTATATTTTTTTAAATCTCCTAATGTTTGTATGATTGGTTTACCATCTCCCAAACAATTAGCAATTTTTGCGATACATTCACCATATTCTCTTGTATTAGTTACTGGTTCTGTAAGATTTATTTTTGTTATGAATGCAAAATTGCTATTATTTGTTTTTTCATCTTTTAGTGCATGTCCATTTACGCATATATAACCATAATAATTTTCTTTTGTTACAAAACCACCTGGATTAGTACAGAATGTTCTTATTTCATCACCATATGTTTTTGTTTTTATAAAAATACTAGGATCGTAAATAACATTGCATAAGTCTTCTAAAATTTCTTTTCTAACTTCTACCCTTACTCCTACTTCTATACTTTGTGATAGATATGGTATTTTGTGTTTATCTGAGTATTCTTGAACCCATTTTGCACCTGTTCTACCAGGTGCTACTATAACTTTTTTTGCTTTAAATGATATTTGTTCATTTCTCCTCATTGCAATTACTTCTAAATTATCTTTATCTTCTAATATATCTAAAACATCTACATTTTCTAACAACTCTACATTTTTATCTTTTAAATAGTTTGTAAAATCTATTATATATCCTGGTAGCTTATCACTTCCTAAATGTTTTTGTTTTATTATTAGAAGTTTAGCTCCATGTTTTGCAATATCTTTTTTTATTTTTAATGCTTCATCCATATTAGAAGGATAAACATCACTATCCATACCAAATTTATTAAATATATCTTCTGTATCTATCAATAACTTTTCTGCTTCACTTTCGTTCATATATTTATATAAATCACTTTTACCTAGTTTAGGTGTGAAATTTAATTTACCATCACTAAATGTTCCTGCTCCACCGAATCCAGATAAAATACCACATGGATTACAGTTTTTACATTTTGTTCCAAATTTATTCATTGGACATACTCTATGATTGGCAAATTTACCTCTATCTAATAATAATATTTTTAAATTTTTATTTTTATTAATTAATTCATAAGCTGCAAAAAGTCCTGCAGGACCTGCACCTACTATTACAACGTCATACATTTTATCTTCCTCCATTAAATTTTTTTTCTAACATTCTTATTGGTTCACTTTTATCACGTAATATATCAGATATAGATAAATCATTGTGAATATTATGTATAACATTTGATATCATTTTAGAACAATCACATACATGTAACCATTCTTTTTCTTTATAAGATTCAGGAATATAAGATAAATTAGTAGTATAAATGCCATCTAATAAGCCATCATCATAATATTTATTAAATTTTTCTATTCCTTCGGTAAACAATGCATAAGTTACTATGACATATACTTTTTTAATTCCACGTTTTTTTAATTCATCTATAACATCAAACATACTTCCACCGCTTGAAATCATATCATCTGTTACAATTGCAGTTTTGCCTAATAAATTATCATTTCCACAATAATCATGAGCAATTAATTTATATTTTCCATTTTCTAAAACATTATAATCTCTTTGTTTATAAAAACTTCCAGCTTCTCTATGTATATTTTCTGATTGAAATGAATTCAAGTACACATTTCTTCTACCAGTTGCACCATTATCTGGTGAAACAAATACTATATTTTTTAAATCTTCAATACTTAAATCATTAATAACATTTTCTAATATTGTATTTGTTGGAAAAAAATTATCGAATTCTGTATTGAACATCGCATGTTCGACTCCTTGGTCATGAGCATCAAATGTAATTACACTTTTTATATGATGATTTAAATCTAATAAATGTAGCATATATCCACACATTAAATTTTCTCTAGTATTTCTTCTATGTTGTCTGCCGGCAAATAAAAGTGGCATGATTACATTTATTTTATCTGCATGACTATTACAAGAACCAATACCATCTAAAAGTTCAATCATTAAATCACTTGGGCTTGTATGATTTATCGTTTGGTGCATTGTATATTCTAAACTATAATTTCCAATATCTGTTATCAAAAACAAATCTTTACTTCTAACTGTTTCTAGTATTTCAACTTTTAAGTGTCCATCATTAAAGAAAACTTCTTTAATTGGAACTATAAATGTATATTCTTCACCATTTAATCCATATATTTCTAATAAGTGCTTATCTATTTTTTTTCCCAATTCTTTAGCACTTTCAAATACAATTAATCTTAATTTTTCATTTTCTACTTGTTTTTTCATTACTACACTCCCTTACACATATAAAAACTAGGTACTTAAAAAGTATCTAGTTTTAGTTAGTTTGATAGTAATTTATAAGAAACAAAAGTTAATTTATCAAAACTATTCTTCTTCATTACTACCACCTATCTAATAATATCATTAAATGTAATATCTTTCAATAACTATTGTTAAAAATGTTACATAATTTTTTCTTTCCCACCCATATATGGCTGAAGAACTTTTGGTATATTAACACTACCATCTTCGTTATAATTATTTTCTAATAGCGCAATTAATGCTCTCGTACTTGCAAGAACCGTATTATTTAAAGTATGTAAATAGTAATTTCCTTTTTCACTTTTTACACGTATTCCAAGTCTTCTTGCTTGGGCATCGGTTAAATTAGAGCAACTACCTACTTCGAAATATTTCTTTTGTCTAGGACTCCAAGCTTCTATATCACATGATTTATATTTTAAATCTGCTAAATCACCACTGCAACATTCTAGTTGTCTAACAGGGATATCTAAGCTTCTAAATAATTCTACAGTATATTTCCACATTTTTTCATACCATTCACTACTGTCTTCTGGTTCACATAAGACAATCATTTCCTGTTTTTCAAATTGATGTACTCTATAGATTCCTCTTTCTTCTATTCCGTGAGCACCAACTTCTTTTCTGAAGCAAGGACTATAGGAAGTCATAGTTATTGGTAAAGCTTCTTTATTAATTATTTGATCTTTAAATTTACCAATCATAGAATGTTCACTTGTACCTATTAAATACAAATCTTCACCCTCTATTTTGTACATCATGGCATCCATTTCAGAAAACGACATAACTCCTGTAACAACATTGCTTCTTATCATAAATGGAGGTATACAGTATGTAAAACCTTTGTCTATCATAAAATCTCTTGCATAACTAAGCATAGCACTTGAAAGTCTGGCAGCATCACCCATCAAATAATAAAAACCATTTCCACTAGTTCTACCACTTGCATCTTTATCAAGTCCGTTAAATCTTTCTAATATATCTGCATGATATGGTATTTCATACTCAGGAACAAATGCTTCACCAAATCTTTTTAATTCAACGTTTTTGGAATCATCTTCACCAATAGGAACATCATCTGCAATTATATTTGGAATTACCATCATTTTTTCTCTTATTATTTTAGATAATTCATCTTCTCTTTTTGTAAGTTCATCTATCGCGTCATTCATACTTGATACTTGTTCTTTTATTTTATTAGCTTCTTCTATTTTTTTATCACGCATTAGAGATCCTATTTCGCTACTAAGTTTATTTTTTAATGCTCTTTTTTCATCCATATTTAATTTAACATTTCTATATTCATTATCTAAATCAAATATTTCATCTACTAATATTAATTTTTCATCTTGAAATTTCTTTTTTATATTTTCTTTAACTAAATCTTTATTTTCTCTAATCAATTTGATATCTATCATATAACTCCTTCTTTCTAATATAAAAAAGGATAGTACAAGGAGCATAAGTTATATGCGGTACCATCCTTTTTTTACTTAATTAACATAACGGCTTTAAACCGGTGATGATTAGTCACTCTATTAGGTAGATTAAATAATTTTTATTATTGATTTACACCAACCATCAATTCTCTTTAAATAAAACATTATTATAGTCCTAAATAATCAATTTCAACAACCTTATTATATAAATTTTATTAACATGTTGTCAAGATAAAATGTATTTTTCATAAACAAAACAAGAATTAATTTGTAATTCTTGTAACGTTATAACCATATAATTCTAATATACTAACAACTTTTTTGCTTTTTATTCCTTTCTTACAATAGAAATAATATTTTTTATTTTTATCTAAGTACAATGAAGGATTATATAGTAATTTTTCATATGGATTGTAATCTGTTTCTAAATTTATTAATTCACCATCATGTGGGAATTCTTCTATTTTTATTGTCTTCATATAATATTATATGATAAATATTAAAAAAGATTAATTATAAATATTTAATATAATTATTTATAATTAATACTTTAAAGTCATCATCAGGATTACTGTTATTTAATACATCATAAATAATAAGATTAATTTTTTCTTTTAACAATATTTTTTCTTCATAATCTAATTTATTTATTCTTTGCTTTACATTTAAATCGACCAAATCTATGTAATAATCTAATAATTTATATAATTCATTTTTATTACTTGAATTATTATTATATAGCCTATCTAGTTCTGGAATTATATTAACTATTGTATCTAACAAGTTGCTGTTTAATAAAATAGCATCTATTTTGTTATAAGTTTTAAATATATATTTATTTATATATTCATCTCTATTAATAATTGATAACTGTTCTATGTAACTATTTAATAGTTCTTCTAAATCTATTGTATTTTCTTTTTTATCAAAGCTTTTTTCTAAATTGTTTAACCATATGCCTAGTGAGTTTATTTCACTTTTTTTTCGGTTAATTAAAAATTCATTATTTTGTGTATCATTTATTAAATTAGAGGCAATTACACTATCTTCATTATCAAATTTATTATCGCTATTTAAATCCTTAGTTTTAATCATTTCAAATATTTCTTTATTCTTTATTTGTAATTTATTAATTTCATTTTCTAATGATTTAACTTTATCTTTTAGACTTGAAATTAGGTTGGTTAATTCATATAAACTTATATTTTTTAGTATTTCATTAACTCTATTATTTATATAATTTAATAAACCACTTACTAACTTATCACTAGGGTCTGTATACAATAATTCTATTTGAATGATAATTAAATCTTCGATATTAGTATTATTTAATTTATTCTTTATGTAACTTACTACACTGTCATCAGCATTCTTATGTATTAAATAATAATTAACCATATTAACGATATTATTCATAGCATTCCCTCTTATTCTTATTAAAGTATATCAAATAATAAAAAAAAAATAAAGTAGATTTCTTTATTTTAGTTATATAAAATATATATTTTTTATTTTTATATGAATCATCAATAAATTCAATAGGTTTATTATATGTATTTTCAAATGTTATTTTAAGTTTATCAAAGTATTCTTTAACTCTTTTTATATGTTTCACATCATCACTACATTCTGTTAATAATATCTTTTTGTCTAAAAATAAGAAATAGTGTGCTAAATACTTTAAATTACTATATAATCCTTTTGCAAATAAATCATCAGAATTATTTAATACATACTTATTTAAATTTTCTTTTTTATTATTGTTTTTTATATAACTTTTTCCTATTAAAAATGTATTATTATTTTTTAAAACCCTATTATCTTTATGATTAGTTAACTCTAATAATTTAATGTATTTTCCCAATAATTCATTTTGCTTTAAATAATCTATTAATGTTTTTTTGTTTATTTCATTTTAATTAGTCCAATCACAATATTTTCTATCAAAAGGACAAAGTGCATTTTCTAAATATTCATTAATATTTTAAAATGCCATTCCTAATCCACAAAAATATGTCTTAATAATTCAATATCTAACATTTTACTCACCCTTTGTTAGTATTTTTCTATAATTTTTAAAACCATCAATTATATCGCTATTACTAAGATTTAATTTGTTCATTATGTAAAAAATATCATTATCTTGATAATTATTAATTATTTTTATAACTTCTTCAACATTTTTAAAACTGTTTCCATTTTTATATATAAATGGTATAGATAAAAGCGTACCTAAACAGTATTCGAATTCTACTATATATTTTTCTCTATTATTTTTTCTAAATTTTGATGAGCTTAATCTTTTAATATATTCTATATCATTTAATCTATATCCAGAATCACCGATTTTATAGTATGAACAATATGATAATTCTGCTAGTATGCTTGCAAATTCAGAATATTTTTCATGAAATTTATTTACATGCATTACTTCGTGAAGAATTGTTGGAATATCAAATTTTTCAATAAATATTAGATTAGTATCAACTAAGTATAAACAACAAGATTCAATATTATGTGAAACTATGATGTCTACTTTATTCATATAGTATTCGTAGTTTATTTTTCCTATATAATTTTCTAAACTAGTCATATTTCCGTTGCGTTCGTATATAAGTTCATCATTCGTAGATATATACTTAATAATATTTTTCATGTATTCAAGTTCATTTAAATCAAATTTTTCTTTTTCATCAAAGCTTTTTTTATAGGAAGACATACTTTCATATATTTCATAGATTTTTTTATTATCTAATTTTTTATATATCTTATTAAATTCAGAAGTATATTTATTCTTTTTCATGGAATTAACAAACCAAATAATCTTTATAATATTATACGCAAATTTTTCTTGTTGTTTTTCACATTTAATTTTATTAAAAGAGTCAATATATCCGATAAAATATTTTAGTAATGTTTCCATATTGTCCCCCTTTTTTTGTGACTATATAGTAACATCAAATATTAATTATGTCAAAAAAAATAAATCTAATATATTTTAGATTCATTTTATTATCTTAAATGGTAGCGGCGGAGAGGGTCGAACTCCCGACCTACCGGGTATGAACCATACGAATGACATTTTTATATATTTTAAAGTCCCTTATTTTAT
>URLV01000025.1 GCA_900548725.1 uncultured Mycoplasmatota bacterium | reverse complement strand
CGAACTAGGGTTCTAAAAATTCTTTTTTAGTGTCTACTTTTTGTTGACTAATTCACATAAAAAAAATAGAAAATTCTATTTTTTTAGCTACACTCTATTTTAGTAGCTTTTTTTATTTTTATATTTACTATTTCTGAAGAGAAAAATCTGTTAAATTTATTAAACTTATTTAAATTTGATAATATTGTTATACCAGATGTAATTACAATATTTGTTTTGCCTCTTTTTATAAGTCCATAGCAATTTTTAGGAAAAAGAGTTTTACTAGGTGAAATAAATCCACTACCTCTAAACACTTTTCTCAAGAAAAATGGTACTACACCACCATGTGTATGACCACATAAAATTAAATCAACATTTAATTTATGAGCAACATTAATAATGCTTAGTGGAGAGTGACATAAAACTATGTTGTAGCACTCTTTGTCTGATTTAATAAATTTAGAATATTCTTTAATTGGAAATTCTTGATGAGATTCTTTTATGAAATGTTCTATTGGTAAAGTAAGGCCAATAAAATTAATATTATTAAATTTGACGCTAGTATTATCTAAAAAATATAGATTATCTATATTTTTTATTTTTTTATAAAATTCTTTATTTAACCCAAATTCGCCTTTTGATCTATTTATATAAAATTCGTGATTTCCAAGTGATAATATTACTTTACTAATATTAGCTAACTTTACTAGCCAAGATATTAACTCATCTTCATCTAAAATTTCTGATTTATCTATAAGGTCTCCAGGAATGCATATAAATTCTGGAGATATTTTTTTTATTTGATCTAAAACATTATTTAAAACTTTTATATTATTTTTACTATGATAGTGCAAATCAGAAATTAATACAATATCAATATCAGCTATATTACTGCTTATAGAAAAATTAGTGTTTTTAATTTTCATTTTTTCTACAATACCTATTTATAAATTTCTCTTTATATTCTAATAAAGTGTCTTTTTTTATAGCTTCTCTTAAGTTTTCTGTTAGTCTAATTAAGAATCTTATATTATGTATAGAAAGTAGTCTTTGACCAAACGTTTCATTAGCAACTATTAAATGTCTAATATAAGCTTTTGTATAATGCTTGCAACAATAACAATCACAATTTTCTTCTACTGGTGTAAAATCTTCTTTATATTTAGAGTTTTTAATATTTATTTTTCCATCTAAAGTAAAAGCATTTCCGTGACGTGCTATACGAGTCGGTAAAACACAATCAAACATATCAACGCCTCTAATTACTCCTTCTATTATATCTAAAGGATCTCCTACTCCCATTAAATAGCGAGGTTTATCTTTAGGCAAATATTCTATAGCATAATCAATCATTTTATACATAGTAGGTTTATCTTCACCAACACTAGTGCCACCTATGCTATACCCATCAAAATCCATTTTAACAGTTTCTATAGCGCTATATTTTCTAAGATCTTCATATTCTCCACCTTGAACTATTCCAAAAAGTGATTGCCTTTCATTATTAAAAACAGCTTTACCTCTTTTTGCCCATCTTAAAGTTCTCTCAATACTTTGCTTTGCATACTCATAACTTGCTGGATATGGAATGCATTCATCAAATGACATAGCTATATCACTATCCAATTTATTTTGTACTTGTATAGATATCTCAGGTGTTAAAAACAAGTTAGATCCATCAATATGACTCTTAAATTTAACTCCTTCTTCAGTTATATCTTTCTTTTTGTTTTTTACTAGACTAAATACTTGAAAACCACCGCAATCTGTTAATATTGGACCATCATAATTCATAAATTTATGAAGTCCTCCAGCTTTAGCTACTATATCTTCACCAGGTCTTAACCATAAATGATATGTATTGGATAGTATAACACCACTATTAACTTCTTTTAATTCTTCTGGAGATAATGTTTTAACAGTAGCTTGAGTACCTACTGGCATAAACATAGGAGTTTCAAAAGTTCCATAATTTGTATGTAAAAGACCATATCTAGCTTTAGTCTTAGTATCATTACTTAATAATTCATATTTTATTTTCATAATATAATCACCTCAAATACTTATACATTATATCATGCAAGATGAAATAAGTATATATTTTAAACCTATTCTATCAATAAATACTTTACTATTTCTTCTAATTTCATTTTTCTAGAACCCTTAACATATATGTATTTTCCCTTCAAATCCATTCCCTTTAAATATTCTATAATATCGGCATTATTTTTAAAATGCATCCCATTTATATATTTTGTATATTCTCCTTTAGTTAAAACTAGACTATCTTTAACAGTTTTCAAATATCTATTAACTTTTTTATGTATTTTTTTAGAATATGAACCAAGCTCTAATATATCGCCTAATATAATAATCTTATTTCCGCTTAGAGTTTTTAAATAATTTATTCCACCTTTTAAGGATTCAAAACTTGAATTATAGCAGTCATTTATAATCACATATTTACTTGTTTTAATTATATTCATTCTCATATCTATATTATTAAAATTTTTTATACCTTCAACTATGTCTTTCATATCTATATTAAAATCTAAAGCAGTTTTTATAGCTAACAAAATATCATTTATAAAATGCATTATTGGATAGTTAAATTCTATTTCATGCTCTGAATCTATATGTATATTAAAGTTTAACTTATTATAATCACTTCTTATATTATAAGCAACTAAATTGTTTCCATAATTTATACCACATTTATAATAATTTAATTTTTTTAAATATTTATCATCACCATTTACTATTAAATTTTTTTCTTTCATTCCATCTAATATACTAATCTTTTCTTTAAATATATTCTTTCTACTTTTAAAGTTACCTATATGTGATGTACCTATATTTGTAATAATAGAATAAGTTGGATTGCACATTTTAGATAAATAACTAATCTCACCACTGTGATTAGATCCTAACTCTAATAATATTAAGTCATATTTTCCATCTAAATTAAATAATGTTTTAGAAACACCATAAATATTATTGTTATTTCCTTCACTTTTAAGTATATTATATTTACTTTTTAGTATTTGATATATTAATTCTTTAGTTGTTGTTTTACCATTAGAACCCGTTATAGCTATTAATGGAATATTATATTTACACCTTATATAATTAGTTAAATCAAATATAAGCTTTTTTATATCTAAAACTTTAATACATTTTTTATTATTGATATCCTTATCAGTAATACAATAAATAGCTCCTTTTTTTATAGCTTCAACTATGAAATCATTTCCATCATAATTATTACCTTTAATTGCTATAAATATATCATTTTTTTGAATATTTCTAGAATCAAATTCTATTTTATTTATTTTTTTATTTCTATTTGGGCAAGGTAAATTTAAAATATCAAATAAGTCATATAAAGTCACATTATCACCTATTTAATTATATGAAAAAAAGAGTCTTTTGAACTCTTAATTTTTAAACATAGTCCTATTAAGCGCTCTTGATATTGAACTATCAGAAGGCTTTGATAATGAATTTCTCATATTATTATTTCTAAGTACAAAGTTTTCTCTTTCTCCCATTGCTTCTATATAGTTAAATGACTTATCACTGTTTGCAGTTGTAACGTCATTTTTGTGTTCTAAAGCTCTCATTTGCGCAAAAGAATTATCAAAATTAGAATGAGGTTTATTTCTATCTAAAGAGTTATGTATGTAAATAGATCTCTCATTAAATCCATCTGTATTATAGTTCATTTGTCCATTCACCTTCATATAAGCAATATTCATCATAACTACACAAATTATTTTTAAAAGTAAATTTATATATTTTTTTGCTTTTATTATTTATTTTTTCAAATATAGAATCTAGTTCTTTTATATCGTTTATATTACCACTTGATATCTCATTTTTAAGACTACTATCACTATATAGTATATAGTTATTACCATCTACCTTAGCAAAGCCAACATAATAATATACTACAATATCATCATCAAGATAGCTGGCTTTTATAAATTGCTTTATATCATAATATCTAATTATTTTTGTATTAGAACTACATAATCCATTATATATAAATATGGAATTATTAGAGTCATATCTCCATTCTCCAACATAATTTGTTTCCATTCCAACTGGTACATTAAAATTTTC
Source organism: uncultured Mycoplasmatota bacterium (assembly GCA_900548725.1). GTDB lineage: Bacteria > Bacillota_I > Bacilli_A > RF39 > UBA660 > UMGS1124. Next base: position 14,529 of record URLV01000025.1, on the reverse strand, counting down.
TAAATTATATTTAACATTTTTACCTAGAATATTTTTTATTCTAAGAGTTAAATAATCTTTATTAAATTGTTTTGAATTAGTAGAACATTTTGAATATCCAGAGTAAGGTGTCATATTGCCTTCATAAATATCTAAGAATGCATTAACTAAAATATCATTATTAGACATATCACTTATTTTAAATTTATCAAGACTGTAATATGTATTAGTACTATAAATATCAGTTCTCATTATAGGATAATGTATCGATTCTAATACTTCTTCTTCTACTTCCTTATTTTCATCTTTTTGAGAATCTTTATTGCTTTCCACTTTAGGCAATTTTGATTTTTCAACAAAGTTATAAATAGAAGGAATAAAAAGCAAAAAAATTACTACAAGTAGCATTGTTATTAAAACAAATAAATTACTTCTATCATTTTTTTTAGCATTATTTTTTTTCATTAGATCACACTTTCTAAATTAAACTATCTCTTACATATACACTTACGCCGTCTTGTAAATAAACGTCTACTTCACACTTTTTTACAATTTTTATAAATCCTAATCCTTGAATCACTATGTCTGAATTATCATTAACTTTTATTTTATGCTTTTTTAGGTTAGTTAAATCAGTAACCTCACCATATTTTCTAAATATATTAAGATTATTTGAAATATAAAAAGTTAGACTATTAGAGTTTGATATATCAATTCTAAATAAGCCATCTACAATTATTGATTGTTTATTTTTTATTTGATATGTAATAGGCCTTATTTCCTTGCTTGGTATAACTTTTTTAATCATATCTGGTGATAAAAAGTTTATTATATCACCATTTTCTAATAATCCTGGAGTATCTATTAAAGTTAAATTTTGGTTAAGTTTTAGCTCTATAGAATTTATAGTTGTAGATGGAAGATTACTAGTTGTTATATAAGACGAATTACTAGAATAATTGTAAAGTAGTTTATTTATCATAGTACTTTTGCCAGAATTCGTGTACCCCACAACGTATACCCTATCGCTTGTTTTATACTGATTAATTTTTTCATATAACAAATCAAAATTATAATTTTTAACACTACTTATTATTATAGTATCTAATATATTTAAATTATACCTATCAAAATACTCTTTTAATTTTAAATCGTAACAAGATCTAGGTAAAATATCTCTTTTTGTTAATACCAATAAAATATTATTATTTAAATATTTCCCTATTTCATTTAGTGAACTACTTATATTAAATAAATCTACAACTAGTATAATTAAGTCTTGAGTCTTACCTATTTCTTTTAATGTTTTAATATAATCATTATTATCTCCAATTACAAATCTATATTCATTATAATTTCTTATTCTAAAACATCTTTCACAAAGTTTTTTTTCTATATGTAATGTATAACCAATATCACTAGCATTAACACTTTGTAACTTTGCTCCACAACCAATACATTTACACATAATATCTACCTTTTGTAAATAGTTCTTTATCTCTAAGTTTTTTCTGTATTCTTTTTTCTCTAATCCTCTTTAGTCTAGCTATAGGAAATTCTTTTTTTCCAAGTTGATCTAGAAGTATTGTAGTAACACCTATAGTATTTCCACAAACTACATCATCCATCATAGAATCACCTATCATAGCAATCTCGTCTAAACCAAATTGCATACTTTTTATTAATTCATTTATTTTATCTATATGAGGTTTCTTAGCGCTTGGCAAATACTCTACTTTAAGTTCTTCACCAAATGGTTTTACCCTTGCCTTTATACTATTAGAAGCAACTATTATCTTAAAGCCTTTTTCCTTCAAGCCCCTAAACAAAGTTTTTACCTCTTCTCTTGGTAACGTTTCAAGTATTGTAACTAAAGTATTATCTAAATCAAATATTAAACATTTTATACCTCTAGAAAGTAGTAATTCATAATTTATTTTATATATGTTTTCTTGATAAATGTCTGGTACATAAATTTCCATATTACACCTTCTTTACTAAAATAATTTTATCACATAAATCAACATGAATCAATTACTTTACATAATTTTTATGACAATAAAAAAGGATATATCTATCCTAATTTACTTTTACTTACTTCAATTACTGGACGAATTCCGTATTCACAATCCTTTAGTGTTGATGCCGATACTCTTCTCGATGGACCATAAGTTAAAGACCCTCCAGATGTAGCGCTTACAATCCAATAACTTGCATATGAATCGTGTACTGCAGCAGATGTATAATAGCTTGTTGTACTATTTGATTTACTTACGTTATCTAATAGCCATCCTAAATCATTAGTTATTTCTGCTGTAGACAATCCTTTAACATTTAAAAATACACTTTTACCATATCCATCATATGTAGTTTCATCAAACCCGCTAATATTACCTAATTTAGCTACTTCGTTTGCTGTTATAAATCTAGCTTTCATCGAACTATAATTAAGCTCATATTCTATGGCATCATAGCTTCCGGATGATGAACTTCCAGCACTAGAACTATAAGTATAATTTTTTAAACTTAAAGTTCCTTTCCAAGAATCTGTAAGGGATGCTAAACTATTTAATGCTCCTGACGGACCTATTTTATTACTATTATCTTCGTTTGGCATTTCTGAAGCTAAATTATGATCAAGAATTAAATTTATTTTATCTCCGTCAGTATCTAAAAATGCATAAAATTTTAAACAACCATTTTGACTACTCTTAGTCTTAGTAGCTGATAATCCATTATATCCTGACAAACTATTATCACTAGTATAATTAGTACAAGATGTGCCATTTACTACATCAAAATACACTATATCGCCAGATTTATATAATTTAGCTTTCCCAGAAGGAGATAGCGTTGCTATTAAACTGTTATCCGTAGTAGATGAAATATTTAATGTAGAAATGTAATACTTATTAAATTTTAAATCAGTTACATAAGATACTGCTAAATATCTAATATTTATATATCCACTTTCTGGTTTGTTGTTTTTTAAATCTATTTCCATAACTTGAGTACAAGTTTCATCTAGACATATATTACCGTCTTTTACGGCATATGAGCCATCATTTAAGTTTTTATCTATTAATGCTTGATCCACCGCATTTATATAAAGCTCAGCACTTCTTAGTGCTCCCTCTTTTTTTGAATTAGATGTTAAATTTTGTACTATTGGTATTGCAATAGTAGCTATAATAGCTAAAATTACAAATACAGCTAAAAGTTCTATAAGCGTAAATCCTTTTTTCATACATACCTTTATTTAATAATATTTGTAAATAAAGGAACTATTTGCTTTTTTCTAGATAAACATTTCTTAAAGAAATAGCCCTCTTTCAAGTCTTCACAATTAAATGCTTCACTTACTATCTTTTTACTAGCACTATCAAATATAATATAAGATCCATCCTTTATTATATCTGTTATACAAACAAGCAATAAATCATATCCTCTATTTTTCTTTATTTCTTCTATTTTATTTACATATTGATCTTTGATTTCTAAAAGTTCTTCAGAATTTAATGTAATAATCTGTGATATAGCAACCTTCTTATTATCAACATCAAACACTTTCATATCACTATCTATTATTTCCTCTATAGATTTTCCCTTTAAATTAGTTCCAGCTTTAAACATTTTGGCACTATAGCTATCTATATCTACTTTTGAAATTGTAGCTAAATCGAGTGCTATATCCTTATCATATTGTGTTGTAGTAGGACTTGTAAACTTCAAAGTATCAGAAATTATACCACTAAGCATAAGACCAGCTATATCTTCTGGAATATCTATGCCATTTTCTTTATACATTAAATATACTATAGTATTAGTACTACCCACTGTCATATTTCTAAAATTTATAGGCATACTAGTAGTTATTGAGCCAAGCTTATGATGATCTACTATTTCAAGAACCTCTGCTTCTTCAAGGCCATCAACACTCTGACTCATTTCATTATGATCTACTAGAATTACTTGTTTTTTATTAAGTTTACCTATGTCAGTTATTCTTATAAGTCCAAGACAAGTATTTTTATTATTAATTATTGGGTAGTTATTATAACCGAGTTTTAGACTCTTTTCTCTAAACTCATCATAATAGTCATTTTCTTCAAAACTAACATTTCTTGTGCCTGTAAGTAAATTACCTACAAAGTTTGATAGATTAATAAGTTTAGCCGTATGAAAAGTATCATATGGAGTTCTTATAATATTAACTTTATTTTCTAATGCCATCTTTATATGTTCATACTTTATCTCTAAATCTCCTACTATTATAAGTAATTTTATTTTACTGGTTACTGCTGCTTCTATTAGGCTATGTCTATCTCCAACTATCATAATAGTATCACTAGATAATATAGAAGAATTTAAAAACGTTGTACTTCTAAAAGCTGCTGCTATAATATTTCCTTTGATTACATCATCAAATTTAAGTATACTAACACCATTTAAAACTTTGAGTAAGTTATCATAAGACGTATTTATACTTACAAAATTACCATTAATTAATTCATTACCTATCATTTTAGAAGTAAGTAATCCTTTAAATTTTAAATTCTTATCAACTATAGGAACTCCTGTTATATTCATTTTTTGCATATATTCATAAGTACTTTTTATAGACTCATTTTCATCAATATAGCATCCTTTATAGTAATCTAAATCTTTAATTTGTAGTTTAACATCGTCTAAATATTCTGGCACCTTAACCCCAAAATAATTAAGAACGAATTCTGTTTCTGGATTTATATTACCAAGTATCATAGGTTTTGTATGTAGTCCTAACTTATTTTTTAAATAAGATAGCGATATAGCCGAAGTCACTGTATCTGTATCAGGTTTCTTATGACCAAAAATATAAACTTCTTTCAATTTATCCCTCCTTATTCTCTAAAGATTATATCATTTATACTAAAAAAAGTAAATGAACTTTCACTTACTTCCCTTTAAAAGGTTTTATTTTTTATTTCTCTTAAAAATAGCTATCATAATTATTGAAATAAGTACTAAAAGTACTATAAAAATATATAAAGTATAATTATGGTATTTTAACTTTTGGTCTAAATATACATCAAAATCATATACACTATTATGATTACTTGATATATTAATACTTCCTATTTTATCACCTAACTTTATACTACTATCTATTACATCTATTCCATCATATGAATATTCAATTTCAGCATCATTTGGTAAATATAATGTAATATCACCTTCTGAAACTATATTATAATACTTATCATATCCATTTTTTATCTTTAGTCTTTCTAATATTTGATCCTTTTTTATTACAGTTCTGTAACTATAATTATTAGAAAAGTAATTATATAAATTTATTGAATCAGTTAGATTATATGGATAACTTATAGGAGAATTTATAGTAACTATTAAATAGTTTACACCATTAATTGAACTAGTAGAGGCTAAACAAAGACCTGCATCTTGTGTATATCCAGTTTTAGCGCCTTTTATTAGACTAATATCAATATTATAATTATCAGATGTTTTAACTATTGTCTTTTCTACAGTTTTATCAATACTAGAAATATAATAAGTATTAGACTCAAATATTTCTTTAAATATTTTATTATTCAAACTATAAATAAGTATTTTAGCTACATCTTGTGCAGTTGAATAATTATCCTTGCTATCCATTCCAACTGGATTATCAAAACAAGAATTTTCTACGCCTATTTTTTTTGCTTCTTCATTCATTAATTTAGAAAATTCATAAACACTGCCACTTGTTGAAATACTAAGTGCCTGTGCTGCATCAGCAGCAGAAGGTAACATCAAAGCATAAAGTAAATCTATAATTTTGACTCTATCTCCAACTTGCAAACCTATCTTAGCATATCCATCAAGCCCTAAGAGCATATTAGAATTAATAACAACATATTCCTCTAGAGAATCTTTATTTTCTATTACTGTTATAGCAGTCAGTATTTTGGTAAGTGATGCTATAGACACTTTTTCATTACTATTTTTTTCGTATATAATACTATTATCATTCAAGTTATACATAATAACATTATTAGACTTTACTTCTATAGCTATAACACTATTTATAAAAGTAAGATATAGTATTAAAACAAATATTACTTTCTTCATATTTCATCCTTTGTTATAACAAAAAATAGATAAAAATCTATTTTAAAGTTCTACATTATGATAAACATTTTGTACATCGTCTACTTCATCTAAAAGCGAAATTAATTTGTTGAATACATCAAGATCTTCACCTGTCAATACTATTCTATCTTTAGGTAACATACTTATTTCATCAACTGTAAATTCAATATCATTTTTAACACCTGAAATAGCCTCTTTAATTTTAAACAAATCAGATGGATTTCCATATATTAAAATATTTCCATCACTATTTTCCAAATCTACAAAATCAACATTATTTTCTATTAATGCATTCATTACTTCTTCTTCTGATAGACCTGTAAATCCAACTATGCATAGATTATCATACATATAAGCAACACTACCCATTGCTCCCATTTTCACATGGCACTTATTTACAACCGCTCTTACATCACTTACACTTCTATTAGTATTGTCAGTTAAGCATTCAACCATTAATGTTGAACCATTTGGCCCAAATATTTCATAAGTTAGTGTTTCATAATTCTCTCCAGCACCACTTGAAACTTTATCTATTGCTCTTTTAATTACATCACTTGGAACTTGTTCTTTTTTTGCTTTTTCTATTAATCTTTTTAAGCTTGGATTACCTTCTGGTGTTACACCACCATTTTTTGCAGCTTGATATATTTCTTTAGCATACATACCATATAATTTACCTTTAGCTGCTCCTGTTTTTGCTTTTGCAGCTGCTATATTTGGAAATCTTCCCATTTTATCACTCCTTTTATATACTTACATTGCTAAACTCTCCACTTTGTGCTTTTTTAAGTGCATCTCTAGCGGCGATTTGTTCAGCCTCTTTTTTACTATGTGCCGTACCGATTCCATATACTATATTATCAATCTTAACTTCAACAGTAAACGTTTTATCGTGTGCCGGACCTTGCTCATTAATTATAATATATTCTAAACTTTTTTTATCAGTTTGTACTAATTCTTGTAAAATAGACTTATAATCATCAAAAAAATCTATTGACTTATCTTCTATTAATGGAATAACAACTTTATAAATAAATTTTTTTACTTCATCAAACCCTAAATCTAAATACATAGCTCCTATAAAAGATTCAAATATATCAGCTACTATTGCTTTTTTATATTTGCCTCCTCGTTCTTCCTCACCATGTCCTAACCTTAAATACTCATTTAATCCTAATCTAGTAGCATATTCAAAATTAGCATTTTCACATACATAATGACTTCTATATTTAGTCATCTGCCCTTCTTCATACTCAGTATTTTTATATAAATAGTCACTTATAATAAGCTCTAATACAGCATCTCCTAAATATTCTAATCTCTCATAACTCTCAACGCCATTTTCATTTGCATAACTTGTATGAGTTAATGCCCTTTCATAAAGTTTAGGATTTTTATAATTTATACCTAGCTTTTCTAAAAGCTCCATAAACATCACCATAAACATTATATCAAAAAATTACAAAAATATAAATTCTTATTTTACTTTTTATATCTTTTTTAGTATAATTAATGTGGTGTTGTAATGAAATATATATTAATAGGCGCTATTAGGGTATATCAAATGTTACCATTTAAATCACATAGCTATTGTAAGTTTATTCCTACTTGTTCAGAGTACGGCATAGAAGCTATAAAATATTATGGTAGCGTAAAAGGTTCTATCCTTACATTAAAAAGAATATTAAGGTGTAATCCTTTTTCTGAAGGCGGTTATGACCCAGTAATAAAGGAGGAAATTTATGAAAAAAATTAAATTTATATTATTATTAACTATTATATTCAGTCTCACAGGCTGTTTTAATGACGATTCTATGGAAAGCATAGAAATATCTACATCAGTTTATCCTATTGAATTTGTTGTTAATGAGCTATATGGGGAACATGCTAAAATCTATAGTATATATCCAAATGATGAAGAAATAGTTGATTTTGAAGTTACGGACACACTATTAGATCAATATAGTAATTCTGATTTGTTTATTTTTAATGGATTATCAGATGAAAGCAATTATGTTAAAACAATGCTTAAAAATAATAAAGATTTAAAAATAATAGACGTAAGTTCAAATATGCAAGTTAACTACTCCATGGAAGAGATATGGCTTGATCCAAATAATTTACTTACTATAGCTAACAATATTAAAAAAGGTTTTGAAGAATATATAAGTAGTTCATATTTAGTTAAAAATGTCGATGAACTATATGAAGAATTAAAAATAAATTTAACTGCTTTAGATGGAAAATACTATAAAACGGTTAAAAATAGTTCTAATAAAACTATAATAGTTAACGATAATGCTTTTATGTATCTAAAAAAATATGGCCTAGAAGTAATTTCTCTAGATCCTGAAACGGTTACTCAAAAAGAAATCGTAAAAGCACTTGAACTATTACGTAATGGTACTTGTAATTATGTATTTATAAATCACGGTCAAACCAGGGACAGCATTGTAGATGATATAAAAAATGGCGCTGAATTTAATACCGCCGAATTATTTACAATGACTAATCTATCAAATGTAGATACATTAAAAAATGATTATATAGCGCTTATGAATCAAAATCTCGAAGCTTTAAAACTTGAATTATATAAATAAAAAAGAGCATTAAATCTGAAATTGTCAACAAAAATTAAACACTCAAATAATGTTATTTAAAACCTAGTTGTGTTCTATACTCAACTGGGTTTTTATATTGCAATGCAAAACTTGGATGAGTTGAAACATACCAAATCTCTAATTATTTTATTTATTCTATAATATCCATAACTAGGTTTTCCCCTATGTATATCTTTAATTAATTATCCTAAACATCCACAATTAATTTCATATTTATTTAGTATATACTTATTTTTTGACCATTTATAATATCTTGATTTAGACATTTTTAATATTTTCTAATATTGATTATAACAAAAATAAAAGCATACACTTTTTTGTGTACACTTTTATATTACAACTTCAGTAAATCCTATTTATTTGTTTCAACTTCTATGTTGCCTATTCCACCATCTATTTTAATAGTAGAATCTCCAATACCATATTTTTTTGAACTTTTACCATTTATATTAGAAGAACCAGTAGAATCTATGCTTATGTTATAATCGTCACCTATTAAGTTAAGTTCTAATCTACCTACTCCACAATCAATATTGTTATTTCCAAGTAAAAGTGAATTTATTATAGCTTCACCTACGCCAATATCAAAATCAAGATTATTAATAGTTCCACCTTTTATTTCAATCTTACCTGCGCCACCATCTATTTTAGCTAATCTATAGACATATAAATTGTTAGCCAAGAAACTTCCAGTGCCTAAGTCAAAGTCTATTTTATCAGCATATAAATTATTAATATTGATGCTTCCACTAGCTGTAGAAAGCTTAAATGAATCAAATGTAGTATTTTCTGGAATAGTTATAACTAAGCTATAGCGCTTTCCAAGATTTAAATGATTTTTTTCTTTTATAGAAAGCTTACCATCTTCTAATTTTAAATTAATATATTGACTATTAGATTTAACTTCAAATTTTTGACCTTCACTTATTTCTAATTTAATACTCTTTAAAGAGACTTCTATACTATTAATTTCACTAGGATTATATTCGTTTAATAACTTTAATGGCTTATTTGAGTCTTCACTAGAAAAACTAAAAAAATTAAATACTTGTAATACTCCAACAATTAAACCAACTATTATAGATATTGCAAGCGCAATAGAAAAATATTTTATAAGTCTTTGTAGACCTGTCATATTATATCAACTCCGCCAAATAAACAAGTAGCATTTATATATATAGTTTTTAAACATTTATCATTAAAAGGTTTTTTATTTGATACGCCACCAAATATGCTTGTAGATATTACCTTTATATTAACATCATCTGGAACTTTTACTTTAGTACCTCCAAATATACTACTTATATTTATTACTGAATTATCTATAATTTCAGCTTTAATTAAATCAATATCTAATCCGCCAAATATGGCATTAAGATCTGCACCATCAAATTTCTGATTGTCAAAATTTATTTTTTGTGCTCCAAAAGTTGCACAATATTCTTTTTCATTTTTCTTATTATTTAATTTTTTTAATTCTCGTCTTAAACTTGATTTTAATGAATCCTTAAATATCAAAGATAGTCCTATAATTACTAATATAATAGGCACTAATAACTTCCATATAAGCTCAAAATCGATTATGTCTTGACACCCTAGTAGTAATAAAACACCTACTATAATACCAATAAGGCTTCCAGTTTTATCTCGGCCTTTAATAAAGTCTATACAAGATGGAATTATTATTATTAAAGTCCACCAACCATCAAAAAATATATTTATATCCGCTATACCCAAAGTGTTTATTCCAACAATGACTCCTAAAGCTACAAAAACTAACCCCCATAAAATATTACTTATATTTTTCATAATTCCTCCTATTTTTATACTATTATAAACTATTTAAATAATTCTTATAATTAATAAACTCTACATCATTACTATTTATATTAAGAACAAAATTAATTTTACCTTTAAGCATATAAAGATATTTATCCTTAGCATCACTATAATTAATTCTATTTAAATGAGACTCTAATCCATATTTTTTTATAAAATAAATTTCTTGTCTTATTTTTTTTCTATAAACACTTGATGTTTGCGCAAATGTATTAACTACTACTCCAGTAACACATTGTCTACTTCCCTTACCTATAACTCTAATTTTATCATAGTTTAATTTTAATCCCATTTTATTTAATTTTTTCTTCACTATATTTATTATATATTTTGGATCAAAATCTCCAGAAAAAGTTAAGTCATCAGAGTATCTTGTATATTCTATATTAAGATTTTCAGTTATTTGACCTATCTCTTCATCAAACTTTTTCATTACAATATTAGATATATATGATGATGTCGGTGCTCCTTGTGGTAAAAAATCATAATAGGTACATAATTTAGTAAGTAAAATTCCAATATTTTTAGGATATAGTTCTATTGGAAAACAAGAATTATATACATTTAAAAAACTAATACTATCAAAAAAGTGTTTTATATCTAATTTTAAAATAATATTCTTACCAACGTGTGGCAATGCATTATCTTTTAGGCTAATACCTTTTTTATAAGCTTTAGCATACTTTGATATATTAACATCATTAAGTATATTTTTTAATATATTTCTTTGAATTTGCTTTAAAGTATAATTAGGCTCATAAATTGTTCTAATCTTATTATTTCTTTTTTTTATTTTATGAATAGTATAATTGTTTTCTATATTATTGCTGATTGAGTAAAGACGTTTTAATATATCTTTACTATAATCATTTTGATTTAATAAATTAAAAGATAATAAAAGCTCCCTGCACTTATTTGGTGTCATATATTTCCACATTTTATTACCTCCATTAAGCAATACTAATTATATTGTAATATGGAAATGAACTTAAGCGTCAGCTACTACACTTTAGTGTAGGAAAGTTCTTTGGAGTATTACAATTTAATGATACATTATTCTTGACCTTAGCGACTCGCTAAAGAGGATTATTCCATATACTATTGCTCAAGCACATTTTAACACATATATTAATAAATTACAAGAAAAAAAGCTATTAACAAAAGTTAATAGCTTCATAATTTAAGGGCGAATTAGTTTTCCTTCTTTTAATAAATTCAATAATTTAGTATTTTGAGTAGCACTTCCAGTATAATTTGTTATTCCATTTTTACTTGCTATCATTGATCTATAACTATACTCTGATTTTTCACCAATACTTTTTAAGGCATCTACAATAGATCCTGTATTACCTGTATATTTCTTAAAATAATTATTACTTATTCCATTTGGTATTATTAATTTCTGACCTACATATATTAAATTTTTATTCTTTATGTTATTAGTTCTAACTATGTCATCAATTGAAACTCCATATTGCTTAGAAATTTTTGTTAAATTATCTCCTTTTTTTACTATATATAATGTATTATTAGTACTAGTATCCTTAGAAGCTCTAATCCAATTATATCCACCACCATTAATTATTTTAGTATTATTATCTAAAAATAGTGCTTTATAAACGTCATATTGATTATTTATGCACCAACTACCGCTACTATTTTGATACCATCCACTACCCGTAAATTTGCCCTTTCCAACTGACAAGTGTATATGGTTTCCAGTAGCATATCCACGAGTACCTTCTTTATAATATGGTGTACCTTGTTTTATTACGTCACCAACTTTTAATGATGTACTATTATCATGCATAGTTAAAACTGTCATATAATCTATAGTTCCATCTGCATATCTTACTTTATTATTGCTTTCAATCCAAACAGCATTGTTACCTTGATATATTCTTTTTACAGTACCAGTAAATGGTGCTTTTAATGTATCGATTCCTGCATCTCGACCTGCTATATCAAGTGCCAAACATCCTTTATGAGAAAAATTGTTATTAGCCGTTTGAGTTACATTTAAATAATCCATCATAAAAATAGCATTTTCCACTTAATTATCACCTCCCTTGTTTTTTAAACTTTTAATTAATGCATCTACTTCTTCATAGGTTGCTTTAGCGCGTGCTACATCTACTCTACACTCAGTTATCATATAAGATATAGATGCAGCTATTGTCCCAATAATCCCTGCAACTATTCCAGCTGTTCCACCTAGCTCAGTAAATACAACAGTGATGGATACAATATTGCTTAATACTGCTATCCAAAACTTTCTAGACTTTATTTTTGATTTCATATCTTACCTCCACTATATCTTATTAAGCTAGAACTTTTTTGAAAATTATAAAAGAACAAAAAAGATTACTTAAAGTAATCTTCTAAAATCAAAAATATTAATTTAGCTTTGTTTTTATCATACTAATATAGATTATTAAGTACATAGTTGAAAAGCTAAATGCTCCAAGTACGTCTGTAAAGAAATGTACCCCTAAATATATTCTACTTATGCCAACTAATAATATTAGAAGTATTAAAACAGTTATCATAATTTTTTTGACTTTTAGACTCATATTAGAAGTATATATAAAATATATTATAAGTCCATAAAAAGCAAAAGCAGTTAATGAATGACCTGAAGGAAAACTATAACCTGTTTCTTCTATTAAGTTTATATCTACTGGCCTATTTCTAGCAAAGCAATTTTTTACTATTAACTGTAATAAAGTTATAATAACTAAATCAAGTGCCATAAATAAAGGATATTTTTTATTCTTTATAAATATCAGCGCTAAAACAGTTATACTAATAACCGCAACAGCGCTACCAAAAAATGTAAATATTTTTATAACACTTGTCATATTATCAGATATACCCTTAGATAGAATTTTATATACTGCTGAATCTATAAATATATCATTTTTAAATTCCACCAAAACACACAAGACAACAAACATTACTAGTGCAATTGCAAAAAAGATCCATTTAATATTTTTTTTCATAAGTACCTCTATTCATAAAATAAAATTTTATTTATTAACTTTTTTATACACTTAATTCTTAAGAAAAAGTAAGAAACTATACTACCAGATACATTTAATATTAAATCATCAATATCGCAAGAACCAGAAAGTGTTAAAAACTGCAATATTTCTACTACTATAACTATTATTATTATAGTTAAAAGAAAATTAAAAAATTTATTCATTCTTTTAAACAATAAAGGTAAAAAAAGCGAATATGGCATAAAAGCTAAAAAATTTCCTAGTATGTTAGTCATTAGTGCAGGAAAACTTACAACACCATTAATATATCCATTTATAAAAAGTTTTATTGTCTTAAATGGCACTATATTAAAAGCATGTTTTATATAAAAATCAAACATTTGACTGTTCCATTTTACTAGTACAAATCCTCTTCTTCCATATATTTCATCAAATAAAGTCAAACTAAATATAACTATCGTATATATTAAACAATAAGTTATCAAATTTATTTTTAATATTTTTTTTGTATAATTTAATTTTTTTATTAATAAGTATCCATTTATATATATGAATAAACAAACAAAAGCTAATAAAATAAGTCTTGTACGTGTTCCTAAATAAACGCCACTAGTTAATCTTATTTTCAAGCAATAACTTAATATTAAAAATGATAATATATACATAAGAATTATTAAAATTTTATATATTTTTTTATTAATACTATCACCTCTATTTCGACAATTAATCGTCATCTTTGCCTATATCACTTTGTAATTTTTTAAAATCTACTTTTCCTAATTTAGTTTTAGGTAAACTCTTTCTATATACAAATTCATAAGGAACCATATATTTTGATAAATTCTTTTTACAATATTCTTTTATTTGAGATTTAATAAATAATCCCTTATATCCTTCTTTAAGTACTATAAAAGCCTTTGCTACTTCGTGTTTATATGGATGTGGCA
>URLV01000024.1 GCA_900548725.1 uncultured Mycoplasmatota bacterium | reverse complement strand
ATTGGTATTACTACCCTAATAAAATATTATCAAAAAAAGATACTTATTTCAAGTATCTAGCTTATATTTTTATTAATATTTATTCATCAAAATATTCTTCATCCATCTCCAAATATTTTTTATTATTATTAATAATTTTATCATAATTAGTTTTAGATATTTTTATTTCTTTAATGTTATAATTATAATAACTATCAAAGTTAATTTTCTTATTTTTTATATCATTTAATATATATTTAACAATATTATTCTCTTTTACTTTATAATCTATATAATAATTATTATCACTAGACATATAAATATTAGGTTCTATATAATCACTATATTCTACCAATACTTCTATATCTTTAACACTATTATCAATAACAACTTTATTTTGTTTTTCATAATATTCTAATTCAGTAAATAAAGTATCATCTTTAACGTTAATCCTTAATACTGTACTATTTTTAAATTTAATATTAGTAATATAATCAAATGTACTTAATTCTAAAAATACTACTCCACTACCTATACCCATTACAATTAAACTAGAAATAAATATAATAAATAATCTTTTAAAATTATATCCTCTATCAAATATAAATTCATACATTAATTCAATAAATATATAAATAAATGCTAATCCTCCAATAGATAAAATATTAAATCCTAAAAATATTAAACCATATTTAATCCAAAACAATGATACAGTACCTAAAAACACAACAGTTATAAAACCAAATATTAAAAACATAATTATAAAAACAGCAAAAATTTTTAATAAAAACTTAATCATTCTACCTAATAAACTAATTATAGAATTTGTACTATGTTTAGCATCTCTTATTATAATTTTTTCTTGTTTTTCTTTATTATAAAAACGTTTATTTTTATCTTCGGTATTATCTTTTTCAATTACTTTATTATTTATATTTTTATCTTCTATAGTAACATAATAATCTAAATATCTTATTTTAAATAAATGTATAGTTACTACACAAGATATAACAAACATTAATAAACTATACAACATTTTAAATATTATAAATAAATAATTATATATAGAATTTGGTAATAATAAAAATATTTTAAGTACGGTATCTTTTAAAAATAATCCGAATACATCAGATACAAAATAACACCCTACTATTATAACAAATAATTCTATTATACATTTTATTTTTGTAGTAAATTTCATACTCCAAAACATATTATAAGTTTTAGTAATAAACTCTAATATATCTTTTAATAAATTATTTATATTAAATTTATTAGTTTCATTCTTTTTACCTATAACATCATCATCAATTAAATCATCTATTTTACAATCCAAAGTTTTTGCTAACCTGATAATTGTAGCCATATCAGGATAACTTGTACCGCTTTCCCATTTACTAATAGCTTGTCTTGACATTCCTAATTTTTCTGCCAATGCTTCTTGACTTAGATTTTTTTCTTTTCGAATCTTTATTAATTTCTCTTGAAATTTCATATTTTCTTCACCTCTAACGAAATTATATAATTATTCTTATTAGTAGCACAACCTAAATTAATTTACATTTTGTATAAATTCAGTTGCAATTATAAGTTTTTATTAATTTTTTTATATTATTTAATTCATTTAAGTTACATATTTTAGGATATTCTGAATTTTCTATATTCCATCCATCTATATCTAAATTATCTTTATTAAAATAAATAGGTATACCTCCACTACTTTTCCATAAATCTAAATTTCTTACTGTATCATCTATAAGTATATTATTTTTAGATAAAACTACATCTTGTTTTCCAACTGTATATGGTACTAATATTATTTCATTCTTAATACCTAATTCTCTAAACATTTTAATTTTAGCAACGCCTTCATTTGTTAAAGAATGTATTTTAGTTAATATACTAAAATCATATTTAATACTTTTTAATATATTTATTGAATCATTTATTATTTCACTTTCTTTAAGTAATTTACTCCAATCAATATTTTGTACATATTTTATTTTATCTTCTTCAGATTTTATAAAGCCTTTTCTTTCGTATTCAAAATATATTTCATTAAATAATAATTTTTCACTATCTATTATTACCCCATCACAATCTATATATATTTTCATATTTATACCTCACTAATAAGATTATTTGTCATAATTCCATATACCTAATTTACCATTAACAGGTATAGTTTTTTCATATTTTTTTACTTTTACTATCTTCCATGCATAATAATCTTTATAACTACTATGATATACTAAACTATTATCTTTCTTTAAATACTTACTAAATTCATCATTTACTTTTATACAATCTGTTATTTCTACTTCTCCTAAAATATTACCAGGATTTATTTTAATATTATATTTATTTGCAATATACAACATATCTTTATCTATACCTTTACCAGCATGTATTAATAATTTTCCTCTATAATTAGTTTTCCAACTTCTAAATTCATATTTTTTATATCCATTAATTATTAAACTAGCCCAAGGTTCTTTTATAGTTAATACTTTCATAAATAAGTTTCTCCTTTAAAAAATATTATAGCATAATAAAAGAAAACTTAAGTATTTTTATTAAAGTTTTCTAACATTTCTCGGTCGGAATCATTTATAACTCGCACCATCCGTAAGAGACTAACATTTTCAATCTCTTTAATACATCCATATTTTATAACATGATATTATCATTATCAAGTATAAATACTTTCTATTTTATTATATGTATAAATCAATAACTTATATACTATTTTTTACACATTATTTCAAGTATTTTATCAAAATCATCGTCAATAGCTGTTTTATTTTTCTTAAGTTCACCACATTTATCACACTTGTATATAATTTTATAAGTATCTTTTTTACCCTTTTCAATATCAATAGGTCTTAATATTCCCTTACACTCTGATAATCTATCACCAGGATTAATATCTAGATGCTTACTACATAAACAATATGGACAATGGTCTCTTGCAGTATAATCTAACTTATTAACGCTTTTACCACATACTTCACATATAAAATTTTCATCTATCATTTTAAATTTTTTATTATCCATAATCTACTCCTTATAACCAACACTTTTCTTAAATAAATATATGTTTAAACTAGATAGTAATTTAGGTATTTTTATAACTAATAAATTAATTACTACTTCAGGTATTACTGAAAAAATAAGCCATAAAATAATAACACCAATTACTTCTAACCATTCACTAAAATCATTTGGTAAATTAATACCATGTAACAAGAAACTTATTATAATAAATATTATTAATAAACCAAATATACCATCTGCTAAATATTTTAAAATACCACTCATAAATGAAATAACATATGCTAATATTATATTTATTAATTGTAATATACTTATAAATAAACTTTCTAATAAAACAAAAATTATACCAAAAACTTTTCTAACCTTACTATCATTATAATACTTTATATAATCTCTAAAATATTCCCATTTAGTATATAACTTCTCTTCATCATAACTTCTTTGTTCATTATATACTTTTTCTTTTATATTTTGATATCCATTAGCACTAATATTATTTAAATATATATCATATTCTTTTCTTTTTTCATCATCTAAAAGTATACTTTTTGCTTCATTTAATTTTTTAGTAACTTCTATTGCTTCATTATTTTTATTTATATCAGGATGCCATTTTTTTATTTGTTCCTTATATTTTAATCTAATTTCTTCTTTACTAGCATTATTTTTAACTCCCAATAATTCATAATAATTTATAAAATCATTCATATACATCCCTCAAAGTTATTGTATCAAATATAATATTTAAATTCTATATTTTACATTAACTTATTTATATTTATTTCATAAAATATATTAGGGGGACTTATGGAAAATGAATTAACTAATACGGTTACTGCGGTTGGTAATTACAATAGTATACCTACAAGTATTACTAGTACTGCTAGTGTAGTTACTATGATAGATGGTTTAACTATTACAATAACTGCAGATAAAACTGTATGGGCAGATGGTGAACTAACTTATACAATTGTCGTTAGTAACCAAACTGAAAAAATATATGAAAATCCAGTTATAACAGATAAACTTGATACTACTTTAGTAGAGTTTGTAGATGGTTCTGTTATAATCGAAGGAAGTGCTGCTACTAGTAGTGAATATATCTACAATACTGATACTCTAACTATTAACTTAACTACTATCAATGCAAATGATTCTAAAAACGTTTCTTTTAAAGTAAGAAAAAAATAAAACTAATCCAAAGTTTCATTTTTTACTCTTCAATACTATAAGATATTATTGACGTATAAACCATATTATTTTTAATAGGATTATTTATAGATAATAATATACCTTCATCTTCTTTAAACGTTACATTAGTAATTTTAGTAACACCACCATTATCAGTACCAGTATATATTAATTTAGGTTCGTCATCCAAAACAGTTATTTCATCATCTTTTTTTATTATAATAGATTTTTCCAAAATATCATCACCATTTGATAAATCATGATTTATACTTGCATAAAGTTTCCAATCAGAACTGTGTATCCTACTATCAGTTACATTAATTACCAGTTCACTTTCTTTAGGACAAAGTATAGGATTTATACTAATAGGTTCTAAAATAAATTTAACTATTTTAGTAGCATTATCAATAACTAACTCTCCACTATATACAATTTTTATAATTTTAGTATTACATATTGGTTCATTTTGTAATTTAGTATTAAAAGTTATTTTAGTACCAATAGGTAAAGTATTTGGTAATGTATAACTATATGTTCCATCTTCACCTACTTTAACAACTGCACTTTCACTTTCATATTCTATTAATATTGAAGAATTACTTAAAGTACTACCTTTTATAACAGTATCTGTATCAGTTAAAGCATCAACATGAAATACAAAATCTCCAATAGATATTATTTTTTTATTATTAATTATAAATTTATCTAAACTAGGTAAAGTAGTTAACTCACTTTCTTTAAAATTACTACTCGTTATAATTGTTTTAGAATTAGTAAATGTACCAGTTATATTAGATAAAGTATTTTTATACCAAGATGTAGGTAACGTATCTTTTGTTATATCACTACTAATATCTATAGCAGTATCAAACAAATTTATTCTATTAAAATTAAAGTTAAATGATACTGTATTATTTGTATATAAAACATTAGCAACTTTATTATATAATATTACTTTCTCTGGATTATTTAAGTAAAATCCTATACCACTACCATTAAAATATATATTGTAATTACTAGAAGTTATACTAACATAATCATTTATCATTTCTAATATAGAACCATTATTTAATGTTATATTACCATAACTATACCAAGTAGGATAACTACCATTTCTAGTAGTTTGTTTTATACTTAATAATGCATTTTCTTCTAATGTAGTTATACCTGTACCATATGTACCATAACCCATACCATTTTTAGTTGTTATATAAAATGAAGATGAATGACCTATATCAAATTCTAAGTTAGTTATTCCATAATATAATTCTCTATTAACAGAAGTAAAATGTACTGTTGAATTAGGTAATATTTTTAAATATGGATTATTATTTCTAAACCAAAATGAAGAGTTTCCTGTTGATTTATGCGTTATAGTTGAAGTTCCACCAATTTCTATTTTATTACACTCTGCTACTTCATTACCAACAGCATAATTATCTTGTATTTCTATATTAACATCAATAAATCTAGTTAATCCATATGGATGAAATGATATTTGCGGACCTAAATAATTTATATTATTATACTCAATAATTACATCTTTATATTTAGCTTCTTCAGGAACATATATTACTCCATAATAATTATATCCAGTTATTTTCATATTTTTAACCGTTACTTTATTTATAACAGAATTTACTCTTATAGTATCTGCTGCTCCTGTACTTTTCATATCTGTAAATTCATACGTAACATTATCATAAGTACCATCTATAGTAATATTAGTTTTAGTACTTGATATAATAATCCCGCTAGTTAACGTTATATTATTTCCAAAATATATATAATTATATGTATTATTATTTTCAAGAATATTTTTTAACTCTGCACTTGTATTAACAACAACAGTATTATCATCAATTATAGTCATAATACACCTCTTACTTTATTTTATGTTATATTTTTTTTATGACATAAAGAAAAAATCACACTAAGTGATTATAATCTCCAATATGGTGTATCACAATGTGTATTTCCACCACGATATTTATTTATAGGACTAACAACAGTAGTTACATTACTATAAACAACTTCACTATTACAACATATACTTGCTTGATTTTTCAATATAAAGAAAGTATTACGCCTTTTTAGTAACGCGAAACGTTATAGTATCTGTTGTTTGTGCATTAACTTGTTCTAAGTTAATTGTTAATGTATTATTACTAAAACTATATTTATCTTCTCAAAGCACTACATCATTCAACATTACACTTCCAGTTACGAAGTCCACTTTAGATGTATCTATTTCATCCGTCAATACTGGATTTAAATATGGAGTATCAGTTAAATTACTAATTTTAATTGTATAAGTAAGTGCTCCACTTGCCCAATTTTGTTTATCTGCTTCTTTTGTAATAGTTAACCCACTAATTAGATTAACAACAGATGTATTAGAAGTTATTGATGTAGAAAAATTATTATAATTACCAACAGCGGTTACTATATTAGTTAATTCGTTCATAGTCACCTCCTACATTTAAATATATGAAAAGAAATTAGTTCTAAAAACAAATTTCTTTATCTAACTCAATTTAACTGTATATGGATTATCTTTTGTTCCAACCCCATCATCTACTATAACATTTGATTCTAAATTAATAGAAGGCCTAAAAACACCCCACTCATCTTCGCTACGTGATGTAAAATCAGCAAAAGACATATCATTCAGATATATGCAATCACTTCTTCCATCACAAAATATAGTTGGAGACAGAGTCCAATATTTTAATTCTGTTTTCTGAGAAAAATCATTTTGAAGATAATTATTAACTGTATTACCTCCAGCAAAAATTATTTCATCTATTGTTAGCGTTCCAACATACATTAATGTTGTATTATCACCAAATACTTTCATCTTCGTACCATTACACTTCAATATATTTTCTTTTTTTGCTTTCCCCTGTAAACGAACATATGCATCATAATAAACATAATTACCTTTTATTATATTATCTAATATTTGATTTTTTGATAGCTCTACGCTATTATCATTATATTTCCCATATCCAGCATCTTGTAAACACCAGTTTCCACTTTTTAAATAATTCAAATAATTTTGCAATTTTTCAATTTGAAATTTTTTAAATATTGTTGCCATTGACGTTCCACTATTTGTTTCTGCATTCAAATAATTCATTATATATCTTCTACCACCATTCTGTGTTGTACCATCAGATGCAGTCAACGTTTGAGCACTATATTCAGTATAACCAAAATTCCCATCACCCAAGCTCCAATTTCCATCAGCATCACTGCAACTATTATCTTGATCTTCTAATATTAATTTTATATTGCCATCTCCATCTATCCTCACTATTCTCCAACACATATTAGCAAAGTTAACATAATTATCTAACACATTTCCTCTAAAATAATAACTTGTTCCATAATCATCTGGTGCATTGTTTAATACTCTTTCATCTTCTCCAGATATTGATGTAAATTCTGTCACTGTAGTTCCCATTACAGTTCGGCCTTCTCCACCTTTTTTTGCACTAGATAATATTGTTGCTCTTAATGTTGGTATACCATCACTTAGATTAGTTATATCGAGATTAATATTTGAACCATCAATATTTATATCCATATCTGCCACTTTATTAGTATCACTATAATTTATTTGATTATTATTAAAACTTGAATCACTTTGTTTTGTAACTTCTAATGTTGTATTTTTAACTGATGTTGTATTTTTATTTTTTATACTTATTGTATGATTATCTGGCTCTATTCCTATAAATTTATATTTGCCATTTACTATCTCACTTATTTGTTCTTTACTATGAATTACTACATAATCATTACTACTACTATTTACTACATTCCCTTGTATAGATAATGAATTGCTATCAAATATATCTATTTTTGCGGATAATTCTTTATTCATATCATCAGATTGGTCTACACCCTTCTCTTTATATGTTACCGTTAACGTATATGTTTGTAATTCATTTTTATCTATTTCATTTTCTACTATATAACTATTTAGATTAGGAAATTCTTTTTCTGTTACTCCATTACATGTTTTATTTACTACACTACTCTTACATGTTAATGTATAAACTATGTCTCCTGTTCTAGTAAAAGTATTTAATATATTTACTAAACCAACTTTATAACTATCTATATTTTTATTACCATTATTAGTTACAGTAAATGTCTTTGGTGTTAAAGTTGTACCTGGTAATATTTTATCACCAGTAATAACATCACTATTATCAGAATAAGTTAATGATAAATTAGCAGTTGTAACACTAATAGATTTTGTATTAGTATTTCCAGTTATTACAGTTAAAAAATATGCATAAGTTAATCCTATTAAAATTAAACTCACTAACACTATTCCTGTTATACTAACTATTATTTTTTGTTTTCTACTCATAATAATCTCACACTCCTTAATTATTTTAGACAATATAATTATAATAAATATTTAATATTATTTGAACGTGCCTATAGTACTTATATTAAATCATATTTAAAACAAATATTTTGTCTTTTTATACACAAAAAATTATATTTCTTTATACCCCCCCCCCCAACGATTTTTGGGGAGTTGGGAAAGAGATATAATTTTAATTTTTTATGAATAGAAAATTTTTAACACGGTATTACTACCCTAATAAAATATTATCAAAAAAAGTAATCATATTCAAGTAATTTTGATTACTTTCTCGTTTTAATTAAATTTTTTTTTAAAACAAATAATGACGTTAAAGATAGAATACCTATTATAAAATAAATAATTATATTATCACTCGTTTTAGGATTTTTAATATTTGTATTAGTCGTTTGTTCTGTTGCAACTATTCCATATTGACTTAAATGTGATGTTTCAAAAACTATATATCCATCTTCTATAGTAGCTGGTATAGTTTCTTTTATTTCATCATTAGTTATATAAACAATTTTATATTCTTTATAACCCTTCAAATTTTCTGGTAAAGCAATTTTTATTTTCATTTTAGTATCACTAATTTTAACTATTTGACCATTTTCTAACACATTTATATCTACTATATATTTAACATTATTATCAGATAAGTTTTTATTTACTTCAACTTTTTTAATATCTAAAGTATAGTTTTTACTAACTTCTTTTTCAAAAATAATACTACCTTTTATTGTACTAGAACTTTTTATTTCTTGTACACTATCTTTTTTTGGTTGTTCTACAGATGTAGGTGTCATTGTTAAATCTGGGTACATTCTCCATGTTGTTTGAAATTCATCAACATTTGTTTCTACTTCCCAATCTGACACTCTATAATTATAATATTTACCATTTATTTTTAATTTAGTATTTCTTGTAAAAGTATATCCTTCTTTAGCTTTAAAATATAAAACATATTGATATTCTTTTCCAGTTTCAAAAGTATTAATGTGTTTTTCATAACCTTTATTAAAGAATTCAGCAGATGTTATTCCTGAACCATCTTTTGCTTCCCAACATTCAAATTGATATATATATGTTGATTCTGCAGATGTTTTTCCTGTAAATACAGGTTTATCTCCCGCATTAAAACTAATTGTTGCATTATTTAACTCTATGACATCAATACGTTTTAATTGAACTGGTTTTGTAGGTTTTATTGTTTTCACAGCAGTTATAAAAAGTCTTGTTCCAGAATTTACTATATTTTTACTATTTATATTTGTTCCATTTATTCTTACTGAACTATTAGTTCCAAATATACTACCATCCCTTGCTTTTAAAGAAATACTGTACATATAAGTTTTTCCCTCTTCAAAAGCAGTTATTTTTTTATCTTGGGCTGTGGCATTATTTTTGCTTTCATCAGAATACCAAAATTTTACTGGAACAGCCTCACCATTTTCATTAGTTTCCATTTCTTCCCAGTATTCATACTCTATATCATATAAACTATCCCATGGATCACATTTATAAGCTTTTGCTTCTGGCTTATCTCCTGGATTATAATTAAATTTTACACCCTCAATATCTATATTTGCTGTACTCAAATCTAGATCTTCTGCAAAAGTAGTTATTGGTGCAATACATACAGCGAACAAAAACATTAATATAGTTGTAATAAGTATTTTACTTTTATTCATAATTATTTTCTCCTAACATTCTTTCTTTTTTTTATTAATTATTATAGTTGTAATAATTCCTATCATAGACATTACAAATAATACAAAATATGTTTTAATATTATCACTTGTTTGTGGATTCTTAATAGTTTCCTTTACTTCATTTTTTACTTCACTAATAGTAAATTTGCTTTCTGCTACTCCACCATCATTAAATAATACTTTTAATGTATGTTCACCTACACTTAATTTACTAACATAATCTTTTTTAAAAGTAATTATTGTACTACCACTTTCTGAAGTATAATTATTTACATCAACTAATATATTATCAATAAATACTTTACCACCATTTTGAAATAAGCTATAATTTGCATCAATTCTAAATCTAGCATTATCACTTTGATTAATTATATATTTTTGATTTTCACCTTCTAAAAATTTGTATTTTATTTCTTTTTGTGTTTCTTTTTCTTCATTTGCATATTTAAATGTAAAATCATAAGTACATCTAGTATAGTAATCATATCTTGTTTCATATATAACACCACCATCCGAACCGGTAAAATTCAATTTAGAACCTGTATATTGAGTATGAATTCCCTTAAAAACATCACTTTTTTTAGTTCCAACATTTACTGCAGTTAATATTGCTTTATTTTCATTTCTATTACCAACTATCTTTATAACTGCTTCACTTTCATTGTCTGTTAATAATAAACCATTATAGTCCCTTTTATAATACAATGTTTTATCTAAATCTACAAATGATTTTAATCCCTTTGTTAACTCATCATTTTTAGAAAAATCAATTACATATTCTTTCTCATTAGTCAAATCAATTACACCATTTGATGTTATATTTTCATAAACATTTTCAACCTTGGTATTAATAGCTGTTAATATTCTTACAAATCTAACATCTAACGTTCCGCTAAATTTATTTGTTTCTAACTTAAATGTAGATTTAGTTTCACCTACTGATGTTGTCATAGGATAATACCAATTATTAATATTTAATTTTATAGGTATATTAACACCCGTTACACTTGTATCTTCAATTTCTTCAATTACAAACTTGTACTCTGCTTCATTTAAATCAATTACCATATTATTTGAAATATCAGCAACTAAATCCTCACCTTTGAATAACTGTACCTTTGCAATCTTGCTATATTCTACATAACCATCATGAATTGTTCCAGCTTTAAAATTCAAAGTTACTTCATTTCCATTTTCTGCTTTTACATTAGTAATAAATAAAAATGATATTAAAACTAATATAATTCCAAATATTTTATTTTTTCTCATAATATTCTCCTTTTCTATAATTAAAATTATATTAAATAATACTTTTATCTTCAATAAAATTGACAAAAATAGCAATGACTTTTTGGAAAGAAAAAAAGAATACTTTACAGCATTCAATATTTTTAACTAAATTTACTTTCTATTTAACAGTCCAATCAATTGGACTTTTTCCATTTTCTACTAATATCTTATTACATTTACTAAAAGGTTTACTTCCAAAGAAACCATATCTAGCACTAAAAGGACTTGGATGTGCAGATTCTATTATAAAATGTTTAGGA
Source organism: uncultured Mycoplasmatota bacterium (assembly GCA_900548725.1). Taxonomy (GTDB): domain Bacteria; phylum Bacillota_I; class Bacilli_A; order RF39; family UBA660; genus UMGS1124. The sequence continues at coordinate 7,593 of URLV01000024.1, read as the reverse complement.
TTTGTTATTAAGTTTTTCTTACTTCTTGCAAAAGCTCCCCATAATATATATACAACTACGTCATCTTTCTTTTCAATTCTTTTTATTATCTCATCAGTGAAATCTTGCCAACCTAAATTTTTATGACTAGCAGGTGTATCTTTTCTAACAGTCAGTACTGCATTTAGTAATAGCACTCCCTCTTTAGCCCAACAAGTTAAATTACCACTATTACTAGGTTCTATACCTAAATCATCATATAATTCTTTATATATATTTTTTAAACTAGGAGGTAATTTAGGACATAGTACACTAAATGATAATCCATGTGCTTCTCCCACACCATGATAAGGATCTTGTCCAACAATTACAACTTTAACATCTTTATATGGAGTCAATTTAATTGCATTAAATACTTCTTGTTTAATAGGAAAACAAGTACTTTTTCTATACTCTTCATTTACTCTTAAAATTAAATTTCTAAAATCTTCACTTTCAAATACATCTTTTAAAACTATATCCCAATCATTACCTATTTTCATTATTTACTCCTTATTTATGATATGTTTCATTATTTAATATTTTAAAACTTCTATATATTTGTTCTACTAAAAAAGCTCTAAAAAGCCCATGAGGAAAAGTTAAATCACTAAATGATAATTTATAATTAGACATATCTTTTATACTATCATCTATTCCATCTGAACCGCCTATTATAAATGTTATATTACCATAAGTCATTAACCAATTATCAATTTTCTTACTAAACTCTATACTATTCATTTTATTACCATTAATTTCCATAGTAACAATATAATCTTTTTTATTAATATATTTTTTTATTTCATAACCTTCACTAATTATATCAGAATCTTTTAGTTCAATTATTTCTAGTTTATGATATTTATTAACTCTATTTTTATAATCATTAACTAATTCGATTAAATATTTTTCTTTTAATTTTCCAACACATATTATTTTTATCATAATATAAAATCCTTTGTTTTTTCATTCTGTTTAGCTATAAAAATATTATTAAAATCTACATTATATTCCATTAATGTATTACATAACGTTTTCATTGCTATCTCTTCTGTATTATTTTCATGTGATAAGTGAGCTAATACAACGTAATTTGTGTTATTACCAATTAATTTAGATAAATAAAATGATGATGCTTGATTGGATAAGTGTCCTCTATCTGATAATACTCTTTGTTTTAACCAAGGTGGATATTTTCCATGCATAAGCATTTCTACATCATGATTGCTTTCCATTACATAGATATTTTTATTATATAGTTTATTAAAGTATTTATTATTTATATATCCAGTATCTGTAATGTATACTAACGATTTGTTATTTGATGTAAATATATATCCTATAGATTCACTAGCATCATGACTAGTTTTTATTGTTTCAACTAAGACATCTTCTAATTCTATAATATTATCCAAAAACAAAATATTATCATAATCTTTTAAATATTCTAAATCATTGAACATTTTTTTACCTAAACATATTGTGGGATTATTTTTTTTTATAAATGTTTCTAATGCTCCAACGTGGTCTTTATGGGTATGAGTCAAAAATATATAATTTATATCACTAGGTGTTAATTCAAAATATGCTAATTGTTCTTTTATATATTTTAAATTCATACCCGCATCAATAAGGATATTAAGTTTTTCTGTTCTTATTAATGTACTATTTCCTTTAGAACCACTCGCAAGTACACTCACTAACATGAGAATATGCTCCCACATGGATTAACAAATTTTCCACCTTGATATGGATAACCTATTGATACACCTAAATGTAAATGTGTTCCTGTAGAGAAACCTGAGTTACCCATGGTTCCCACTTGTTGTCCTCTAGACACAGTTTGTCCTACACTTACTGTATATTTCGCTAAGTGCATGTATTGTGTAAAATAATTATTTCCATGTTGTACATAAACGTAAGTACCCATACTAGAATGATATCCTGTTTCAACTACAATACCATCACCAACTGCAAATACTGGTGAACCATAACCACATCCAGAAATATCTATTCCTTTATGTAAACTACCCCAACGATAAGCAAATCTACTAGTAATAACATATGGTGTTATTGTTGGCCAACTCCATGAATCATTTGTAAAAGATACTTCATAGAACTCATAACCACCACTACTATATTCTGGTGCTTTTGTACCACGTTTAACAATTTTATTAACAGCAGGTACTAACTCTGTTTTATTAGTAATATATAGTCCTTGTATCTCACCATTAATATATTGAATCTTTTCTGTTACACGAGTTTCTCCATTTTCACCCTCTTGTATTGTTTCATTATTACCCCTATATTTTGTATCATCATCTTGATATTCAGTTTCAAAAGGAACGTCAACATCTTCTATCTTTTCTTCTTCATAAACAATACTTACAACAGGATTGATTAATGCTGTATTTACTTCTTGTCCTCTAGTTAATAAAACTTTTGAACTAGTAAATTCTGGGTTAGCAACTAAAAACTCATCTACGTTTAAGTTATTAGCTTCCGCAACACTAGTTATGTCATCACCTTCACGTACAATATATTTTTTACCCTCATCTAATGTTCCAAATAACAAGTATTTACTAATATCACTACTATTAGTATAAATATATTCTTCTGTACTTAAATAAGCTTTTTTTATTTTTATATCTTCATTCCAATAAACATTTTCAATTGTAGAACCAGTTTCAGTTATTTCAGTTTGAGTACCATTTTTATATTTATCCAATGTCTCAGTTCCAATAAATGCTGCTATTGTATTATAAAAACCATCTTCAAAATCACTTTTCTTAAGCACATTCATTTTTACTGGATCCTTTTTTACAATTTTCTTTTCATCATTAGAAGAATCATCAGAATTTTCGGTTTCTTCTTCTTTATATGTTATAGTAACTTCATAACCACTTACAGTAAAAGGATCTTTATTCTTTAGTTTATTATAAACATCCACTGCAGTACTAACATCTGTTTCATACGTTGTTACATCTTGTATATCTAATCCACTAGGTGGATAAACTTTATCAACCTTATATTTTTCCTTAATTTCAGTTTGTTCTTTATCTACTAAGTTAAGAAATTCATCTTTATTCTCTAGAAAGCCAATACTTTCTCCATTTAAATATACTTGATATAAATTTTTAGGAGTATCTTCTAATTTAGTTTTAACTCCAAAAAAGAATATAAAGATACTTATAAATATTGTTATCGTTACCCCCATAACTTTATTAAACGTATCCATTTATTCACCTTCCTGTTTTTTTAAATAATTTCTAAAATTACTCATCGTTCTTTCAAATAGTAATTCTATTGTTCCAGTACTACCATTACGGTGTTTTCCAACAATTAGTTCAGTAACACTTACATTTGTTTGTTCAGCAGCACTCTTATTATAATAATCATCTCTATAAAGAAATGCAACTATATCTGCATCTTGTTCTATAGAGCCAGATTCTCTTAAGTCACTCATTATTGGTCTTTTGTTTTCACGTAATTCTACACTACGCGATAATTGTGCTAGTGCAATTACTGGTACACTTAGTTCCATTGCCATTGTTTTAAGTGATCTTGATATTTCTGATACTTCTTGTTGTCTATTTCCAGCATATCTGCTACTTCCTTCAATTAACTGTAAGTAGTCAATTATAACAAGCCCAAGTCCAGGTCCTTGTGTTGCAAGTCTTCTGCATTTAGCACGTATTTCACTAACACTTATTCCAGATGCATCTTCAATATATAAATTTGTATCTGACAATTCGCTCATTGCTTCATTTACTTTTTTCCAATCATTATGTTCAAGTCTTCCTGTTTTAAGCTTATTCTGATCTATTCCACCTTGTGCAGCAATCATACGCATGGCAAGTTGTTCTGCACTCATTTCCAAATTGAATAATGCAACATTTTTTTTAGAATTAATTGCTGAATTGACTGCTAAATTTAATGCAAAAGCAGTTTTACCCATTGCAGGACGTGCAGCAATAATGATAAGCTCGTTTTCATGTAAACCACTAGTAAGTTTATCAAAGTCATAAAAACCTGTTGCTATGCCAGTTATTTCTTTATCATTTTTTGCTAAATCTTCTAATCTTGCTTGTGTGTTTTTCATTACATCACTGATAGTTTTAAATTCACCAGCTTTTCTAGATTTAGTGACACTAAATATACTTTTTTCAGCATTATCGATAATATCATTTGTTTCAGTTTCTTCATCAAATGCACTAGTAGTTATTGAAGTACTAACTTCTACTAATTTTCTTCTTAATGCTTTTTCACGTACTATATCAATATAATAATCTATATTAGCAGCACTAATAACAGAGTCTACTACTTCACTTAAATACTCTAATCCACCTATTGAATTAATATTTTCACGTTTTTCAATTTCATTGACTAAAACAGTACTATCTAGTGGAATTTTATTTTGATGTAAACTATATATTGCTTCAAATATTCTTTTATTAGCTTCACTATAAAACATTTCACTAGTTACTTCTTCACAAACTTTATCTAAAGCATATGTACTTAGGAAACATGCCCCTAATATAGACATTTCTGCTTCTAAATTTTGTGGCATCTTTCTTTCAGCCATATCTTACCCCTCCTAACAAACTACTACATTTAATACTATAGTAACTCTTTTATGTACCCTAGCTTCAACTTTATGAGTACCTAACGTATCAATAATATGATCCATAAAAATAGTTTTTTTATCAATACTATATCCCATTTTCTTTAATTCTTCACTTATTTGTTTACTACTTATAGTGCCAAAAATCTTTCCATCTTTACCAGATTTAACAGTGAATACTATCTTTTTATTTTCTATTTCTTTTTTTATTTTATTTAATTCACTAACTAATTTATCTTCTTCATCTTGTTTATTTTTTAATTCATGATTAAGTTTATTCTTAGAACCTTCTGTATATCTAACAGCAAGTCCATTTTTTATCAAAAAGTTATTAGCATATCCATCACTAACATCTATAACATCATCTTTTTTTCCTTGTTTCTTTACATCTTTTAGTAATATTACTTTCATATATACCTCCCAAAATCTAAATTTATTATAACATTTTTTAATACTAAAAAAAAGTACGTTATGTACTTTTATTTAACAAATGGTATTAAAGCCATAAATCTAGCTCTTTTAACTTGCATTGCTATATGTCTTTGATGTTTAGCACAAGCACCAGTCATACGTCTTGGCAATATTTTTCCTTTTTCATTTATATATTTAGAAATAATATTAACATCTTTATAGTCTACTGATTTTCCAGCACACATTTGACATATTTTTTTCTTTTTACGATAAAATTCAGCCATTTTATTAATCCTCCTTAAAATGGTAAATCATCATCACTTAATACTACTTCACTTCCGAAATCTTTAAATGGATCATCATTTAAATCAGTTGTTTCCATAGCACTAGGAGTTTGATTTACTGTATTCATATCAGGCATTGAACCAAATCCAGTGTTACCAGTTTGAGTTCTATTGCCACTACTACTTCCTAGGAAAGTAACATTACTTGCAACTACTTCAGTTACATATCTTTTTGATCCATCATTAGCATCATAACTTCTTGTATGAATTTTTCCTTCAACACCAATTTGACTACCTTTTTGACAAAATTTAGCAACGTTTTCAGCTTGTCTTCTCCAAACAACTACATTTATAAAATCTGTTGTTCTTTCTCCATTTTGATTAGGTAATCCATTTACTGCCAAACTAATTTGACAAGTAGCAATTCCATTTGGTGTAGTTCTAAGTTCTGGATCTCTAGTTAATCTACCTACTAATATAACACTATTCATGATTACTCCTCATCTAATCTTATTATCATATGTCTAATAACATTTTCATTAATTCTAGCTTTTCTATCAAATTCAGCTATTGTTTCGCTATTAGCATCACAATTGATTACATAATAATATCCATTTACTTCTTTATTTATTGGATAAGCTAATTTTCTATTTCCCATTTCTTTTTCATCAGTAATAACACCTTTCATATCAGTGATAATACTTTTAAGTTCAGAAACTTCATTTTTTATAGCTTCTTCCTCATTAGATTTTAAAATGAACATAATCTCGTATTTGTTCATAATACACCTCCTTCTGGTCTATTCGGCTTAAATTATTTAAGCAAGGAGCTTTCGCTCTAGATGTATTATAACACAGTAGTTATTGTTATGCAAGGAAATTTAAGTCGAAAAAAAAGAAAGAAAGTATTGATACTTCCTAACTAAGTTTTACTGTATAAGGATTTTCTTTTGTTCCGTTTCCGCCAGAAATTTGTATGTCAGATTTTAGATTAATACTAGGTCTAAAAGCACGAGATGTGCGAGCGAGATTAATAGTGATACTAGCGTAGGTAGAATCAACACTCAATTCTGCAGCAAGAGAATCATCAGAAATATATGGAGACGAAAGCCACCAATAAGAAGTAATAGATGAATTGTATAAATAATATGCTGTATTTGTTTGATAATATTTATATGCTCCTGCATATGCTACTTCATCTGCTGTCAAAAGACCTATTGGATATTTTAAATTTCCATTTGTTTTATTTTCATTTGCAAGTGTCACAACATCTACTGTAAATCTTGAATATGTATTATTTGCATCCTTTGCACACTCAAATGTTGGTTTTGACGTTGTTATTGTTGTTGTCCCTGTACTATACGTTAATCTTTCTGCTGATGAATAATATGTTTTATTTTTTCCATAACCTAAAGCTGTGTTACTTGAACCTATACTATTTGATGCAAGAGTTTTATCATTACAAAATAATGTATCTGATAAATAATTTGCATAATTTGTTTTTAAATTATCTTCATACCATTTATCTACCGCTATTTTTATTATACTATCATTTAAATTTTCATGTGTTGCATCATATGTCGTACTTCCTGCTGTTCCATACATATATCCTATATACGCATTATCATTATAACTAGAATTAAATTCTGTTGTTATTACTTTTCCACTTGAATCTTTTGCTACATCATCAAGCACCAACCTAATACTTCCATCACCATTGATACGAACTATTCTCCATGTTTTATTTGCAAAAGATACATAATTATCTAATACATTTCCTCTAAAATAATAACTCGTTCCATAATCATCTGGCGCTGTATTTAATACTCTTTCATTTTCTCCAGATATTGATGCAAATGTTGTTACTTCGCTTCCATATATTGTTCTATTTGTTCCACCTTCTAATGCACTATTTACTATTTGATAATTAAGTGCGTTTTTGTTTGAACTATATGGGTTTATGTTATCTGCACTAGCACGTAAGTCAACTATATTTACCTTAGCACTAAATGTTTTATTCATATCCGTACTTTGATCAATACCCATTTCTTTATATGTTACTATTAATTTATAAGCATGTGTATGTGTTATATCTATTGTATTTGTTGTCATTATTGACATTGTACTTGTACTTGGAAATTGTTTTTCTGTACTTACACCATTACATGTTCCATCTACTGTTCCTGTTATAGTTCCATCACTTGCTAAACTAAAACCTTCTTTTAGATAAGATGTACATGTTAATGTATATACT
>URLV01000023.1 GCA_900548725.1 uncultured Mycoplasmatota bacterium | reverse complement strand
TATTATCTGATAAAATTAAATTAAGTGGTGCGGTTGAAATTACAATAAAAAAAAACTACAGAAAAGTAGTTTTTATTTTGAAGTTTTTAAGTATAATTTACGTTTTATTTTATCAATAAAATCTCTTCCAAATACTTCATCTATAACATTTAACTTATACGTAATAAATATATATATTATTGCACCTATAATAGAATTAATAACAGTTACAGTCATTGCACCACTTCTTGTATATAAATTAAATGGTAAAACTTTATTTAAAGCAAATAACACCATAAACATAATAGCTACTGCGAAGAGTACTTTATATGTTATATTAATTGTAGTATTAAATTTTAAATCTTTACTTTCTTTCTTTAAATAGTATATACTAACACCTATACTTAAAAAATATCCTATACAAGTAGCAATAATACTACCTATAAAACTTTCAATTCCTATATATTTACATAAATACATCATAGGTACATCAAGTAAACCATTCGTAACAAAACCTAATATAACAGATAGATATACTGCTTTAAATTTATTCATAGATTGTAACATTGTAGAAGTAGATATATTAATATTAACTAATAATGCAGTAAATATATTTATACTAAGTATTAAACCTCCATAATGATTAGTATTATAAAATATAGTCCAAATAGGAGTAGACAAGATACTTATACCAACAGTCATTGGTATAGAAGTATAAAGTATAATTTGTAGTGCTTTATTTATTTTTTCATTAACATTTTCATAATCTTTTTTTACATAACTAGATACTATATTAGGTATCAAGCTCATTGTCATACCAAGCACTATAGAATTAATAATCATTGATATTTTAGGACACCATGTTGATATACTAGATGTAATAAATTCTACATCACTAGCACTATATCCTAAATGTTGTATTGTTCTACTAACTAATATCATATCAGTAGACGAGTATACATTTGTTATTAAATTTATAATTATTATTGGTATAGAATAACTAGCAATCTTTTTTACTATTTCTTTACTAGTTATAGAATCTCTTTTATATTTTTTATCTAAATTTAAATCTTTTTTATTATTTCTTATTTTAATTATTAAATACAAATCTGCCACTAATGCTCCAAAAAAAGCACCAAGTAATGATACCCCAACAGCAAGAGTTAATGTGCCATTAAATACTTTATATATTAAGTATGAACCAATTAGCATAATCGCTATTCTAACAATTTGTTCTATTAATTGACTAACACTAGATGGTGTCATTATTTTATGGCCTTGTAAGTATCCTTTTGTAACACTTAAGAATGGTACAACCAATATAGAAACTGAAACACATCTTATTACAAAGGCAATATCGTTTATTGTATTACCTCCTGTCATATCACCAATTATTAAATGTGCTATAGGTTTAGCAAAAGCAAATAGTAATACAAATGATAATAATGATAATATACTTATTATTTTTTTGGATATTTTATAAGTTCTAGTTTTAGCTTCTAAATAGCCTAATGTTTCATATTCACTAATTAATTTACTAATAGCACTAGGTATACCAGCACTTGATATACTTAAAAAAATTAAATATATGTTATAAGCATAACTATATAACGCTGCTCCACGTGAACCAACTATCGAGTAAAATGGAACAACATATAACATACCTAATATCTTTACTAAAAAGATAAATACAGTTGCTATAACAGTTCCTTCTACAAAACTATTTTTTTTCATTTAATCATTCCTTACATAAGAAAATTATATAATATTTATTAATATTTTTCATTATTTATCTTTATTTTATACATTTTATATACAAATAAAATATTTGACAAAATTAATATTGATATAAATAAAAGAATATATTATACTAACGTTTATAAGGAAGTGTTAGATTTGAAGAAAAATATTTTTAAAATTAATGAAATTAGCATACCATATGAAATATATACATATTGTATAAATGACAATTTATTTAGGACTACATTTGTATTTTATACAAGTAATATACCAACTTCTTATCATAAGTATTTAAAAATTATTATAAATGGATTTAGTATAAATACTTTTTATAGTTCTAAATATTCTAATAACAATACATTTGATAGTAAATACAACAATGAAATAGTTATTGTGTATGATGATAATTTTGATTTAAAAAATAATATAGATTTGGAAGATGATTTTAATTATATAAAAAAAAGATTTATTAAAAATAGCAATAACTTAAAATTTAGTGATAAATCTATTATAGTTAGTGATGACTTTTTAAATATGAATTTTAATGACGAAGAAACGAATCAAAATTTATTAATAAAAAGATTTAATTTAATTAGTGGATTAAATGGTACTGGTAAAACTATGTATTTAAAAATACTTTCTAGTTTATTTGAAAGTAATTTATATGATATAATGAGAAATATTTATAACAATAATAAAAAAATAGGTTCTAGTGAAAAAGTGTTATATGAAATAGATAAGTTATTATTTTCGGAGATAAATAATTATGATAATTTTTTACTTTTAATTGATAATATTCCATGGCATTTGTTAGATAATAAAAATAAAATTAATGTAATTGATAAATTATTTGAATTCTCTATGGATGAGAAACCTATATATATTACCTCTGTAGATAACGATATTAAAACTTTAACAAAAAGAAGAATATATAATCCTAATTTTATAGATTTATAAAATAAATAGGTAAGAAATTTTATTCAAGAATAGTTTGAATAAGTGCTACAAAGAAAGGATAATATTAAAACTAAAATAGGAAAGTACTAATAATGAAAACTTCAAAGGTGTCGAATTCGACACCTTTGAAAATGAGGTGAATTAATTGAAATGAAAATGCCACAAAATGAGAGACTTGTTAAATTAAATAATATTGCAAAAAAACAGATGGAATTATTAAAGAATGATAAATCATTTAATAATCTTGAATATATTGAAAATAAAGTTAATAGTAAGCAAGAATTACTTATGTAAAAAATGATGGATTAATATTAATTTTTTTGTTCTTATTAATAAAAATTATTGATTTCTACTTTACTAATGTTTTATAATATTTATTGTTATTAGAAAGAGAGTAGTTATGGAAAAAGAATTATTAAGTAAACTTTATAAGTTAGGAAAATATATTTTATTAATGTTATTATTAATATTAATTGTATTAGTTGTAGGTGTTTCTAAAATGTATTCATCAAGTAAAACTGATAGTACAAAAAAAGAAAGTGATTATAATACTAATTATGATGTTTCAATGTTTAAAGAAATAAACGCAAGTGATTTAAAAACTGAAACAAAAGGAAAATTAAGCGTAGTTTACATTGGTCGTTCTACTTGTGGATGGTGCAGTGCTTTCTTACCAAATTTATGGGATGCACAAGAAAAATATGGATATACAACTTTATATATTGATATATCAAAAATTATAGATTTTGATGAAGGCGGAATATTAGATCAAAACTCTTATGATTTAATGACTAGTTTAACTGGAAAAGGTTATGAAGATTATGTTAGTAAAAACTTTGGTTCAACTCCAATGATACTTATTATGAAAGATAATAAAATTGTTGGTGCACAAACTGGTTACTCAGAATATGATGAATTTGAAAAAATTCTTAATGATGCTGGAATAAAAAAAGATTAATGAAAAAATCGTACTAAAATAAACAGATTTTAATAAACTGTATAGTACGATTTTTATTATTTGTAAATTCGACAAAATTAGTTAAAAAATGCTTAAAAAAACTATTGAACTATTTAAAAACAAGTGTTATATTTTAAACACTGTATTTAATTTGAAAGATGGTTAGTAAATAAAAATTGATAATTGAATAAAAAAGAATGTGGCCACGCCGCAAAGTCAGCACGACCACATTCACAGAAATTAAATTAATAATTTCATTAAATATAATATAGAATTATTAATAAAATATTTCAATAAAAAATTAAGGGAGGAATAAGAAATGTTAGAAATAAAAAATATAAAAAAAATATATAAAACAGGTGACTTTACTCAAATTGCATTAAACGATGTAAGCGTAAAATTTAGAAAAAATGAATTTGTAACAATTTTAGGTCAATCTGGTAGTGGGAAAACTACTATGTTAAATATTTTAGGTGGTCTTGATAAATATGATAGTGGAGACTTAATAATAAATGGTAAAAGCACTAAGAAGTTTAAAGATAAAGATTGGGATGCATATAGAAATAAAAGTGTAGGTTTTATATTTCAAAGTTATAACCTTATAAATCATATAAGTATATTAAAAAATGTAGAAACGGCTTTAAAATTAAATAATGTTTCAAGAAGAAAAAGACGTGAATTAGCCATAAACGCTTTAAATAAAGTTGGATTATTAGAACATATAAATAAAAAACCAAATGAATTATCTGGTGGACAAATGCAAAGAGTTGCAATTGCAAGAAGTTTAGTTAATGATCCAGATATAATTCTTGCAGATGAACCAACTGGAGCATTAGATTCGAAAACAAGTATACAAATAATGGATATCATTAAAAAAATATCAGAAGAAAAATTAGTTATAATGGTATCTCATAATAAAGAACTTGCAAATCTATATTCTACTAGAATTATTGAATTAAAAGACGGTTTAATAATAAGTGATAACAATCCAGTAAAAGATGATGAAGAAATAATAACGAATTATAAATTAAATAAAACTAAAATGTCATTTTTAGAAGCATTATCTCTTTCTTTTAATAACATAATGACAAAAAAAGGAAGAACATTATTAACTGCATTTGCATCAAGTATAGGTATTATTGGAATTGCACTTATACTGAGTCTTTCAAATGGTTTTGATAAACAAATAGATAAATATGAAAAAGGAATTTTATCTGCAATGCCAATAATAATATCGAGTGATAGTGTACAAATGGATGAAGATACAATGGAAAAATTAAGTGGAAAAAATCAAGAAAAATATCCAAATATTGATTATGTTATTCCTAAAAAAAGTAATGAAGAATTAATGACGAGAAAAAATAATATTACTGAAGATTATATAAAATATGTAGAAAATATTCCTAAGGATTATTCATATGGGATATCATATACAAGATATACAAATATAAATTTCATTAAAAAAACAAATAATAAAATTGAATTAATAGATAATAAGTTATTAAATACTAGTAACATACCTAAATCATTTACTGATAAACTATTCTTAAATGTATATTATGATGTTATATCAGGGAGATTACCAAATAAAACTAATGAAATGGTATTATTCGTAGATGCCAATAATAATGTAGATGAAAATATTTTAGACGCATTAGGGCTTGATAAAACAAAAAATATAAATTTTAATGATATATTAAATTCTAAAATAAGAGTAGTTATGAATGATGATTTATATAAAGAATCAAATGGATACTTTATAATGAATAAGGAATCAGAAAAAATGTATAATGATGCATACGAATTAAATGTTGTTGGAATACTTAGAATGAAAGAAGAATATCCATCCTATATAACATCTTCATCTTTAGGTTATACTGATGATTTTATGGAATACTATATAGAAACTAATAATAATTCTAAAATTGTTAAAAAACAAAAAAATAGTGATATAAATATTTTAACTGGAATGTCATTTGATAATTCTAATATGACAAAAGATAATATAATATCTTATTTAGGAGGAAAATCTGTTCCTTATGCAATTTATTTATATCCAAAAGATTTTAATAGTAAAGATAATTTAATTAAGTATTTAGATAAATATAATAAAGATAAAAGTGACAAAGATAAAATAGTTTATACAGATCAAGCAAAGATTATATCAAATATGAGTGGTTCTATAATGAATGCAGTTACCATTGTTTTAATTGCTTTTAGTTCAATATCATTAATTGTTTCATCAATAATGATAGGAATAATAACTTATATAAGTGTACTTGAAAGAACTAAAGAAATAGGAATTTTAAGAGCAATAGGTGCAAGAAAAAAAGATATAACTCGTGTTTTTAATGCAGAAACTTTTATAATTGGTATAACAAGTGGATTAATAGGTGTTTTAATAGCATATCTATTAACCATTCCAACAAATAAAATAATATACAAATTAACTGATTTACAAAATGTTGCAATCTTAAGTCCTATGCATTCTATTATTTTAATTGTAGTAAGTATGACATTAACATTAGTAGGTGGTTTTATACCTGCTAAAATAGCAAGTAAAAAAGATCCTGTTGTAGCCCTACGAAGTGAATAAGAATTTGACTAAAAAACTATAAAGTGCTATACTAGTCCTCACTTAGATGGGGGAAAAATATGTATAGTTCAATAAATATTTCGTTTGATGAAAACGAATTAGAATTTACTAAAAAATATAGTTTTAGACAAATAAATGGTGGTTTAGACATAGATATAATTACAAATGAAAATGAATTATTTTCCAATATAATATCAAACTATGAGCAGATTAGAAATGATTTAACATCATATTTAAACGATATGAAAACTATATATGGTGATAATGAATTTACCTTTTTAGAATCACTACAAAATAAAGAAGATAACTTTTATAAAATACTTTTTGATAATATTAAATATATTTCTTTAAACGGTGAACATGAACAAATATTAACTTTTTTAAAAAATAATCCTGAATTAAAAAATAAAGAAATAATTTTAGAAAAAGATTACAATTTAAATACTGAACTTAAAGAAATTGAATGTTTGGAAAATATGTATAATGATTATAAAAATATAAATATAATTTTAGATGGTAATAAGCTGCCAATAAGATTAGAAAATTTTAAAAAGACAGTTAGTAAAATAAATGATATTACTAGTGAGATAAAAAAATATAATTTTAGTCAATTAGAACAAATTATGTATGCTTACGATATAACTAGAAATGCTTTATACGTAAGAGAAGATAAAAATGAATCTTTACGTGAATCAAGAGATTTAACCAACGTGTTGTTAGGCAACAAAAGAGTTTGTGAAGGTTATGCAAATATATTTAATGCAATTTTAAATAAACTTAATATAAAATGTTTAGTATATACTGGCATTGATATAAAAAATAAGATTGGGCATGCATATAATTGTGCCTATGTAAATGATCAAAAGTATAAAGTGAAAGGTGTATATTTTTTCGACTCAACATTTGATAGCAGAAAAAATGAAACAAGTGATTATTTATATACCTACAAACATTTTGGTATAAATAAAGAAACAATTGAAATGTATCATAATAATAAGTATAGTGAAGATCAAACTTTTAAGAACTATAGTGAAGAAAATGTAAAAGAATTAATTAAATTGTTAGAAGAAAATAATTTAGAAAAAGCAAATAAAGATTTAATCAAAACTATAAATAAAATATCATACCTAATATATGGTGAGAATCTGATAACAAAATTTAGAATCTTAAATAGCATTAATGCCATTCCATCTTTCTTATTAAGTGAAAAAGATAATATAACAAATGAAGAATTAATAAAGAAAATAAAAAAGATTAATAAATATATGACCAGTAATATAAGTACAGAAGTATTAATAAAGGTTTTATATAATACACGTAAAATAGAATATTACACTAATCCAGAAATGTACCCGTTTGATATTAATAATATTAAATGTGTTGTTTATAATTCTAAATGGAAGGTTAGAAATGAGTATGCATCAAAATTATTTGAAGCTATATTTGGTGAAAAAATTAAAAATGTCGATGATGTAATTGAAGAAAATAATATTGATTTAAATATAGAAAGAATAAAACTAACTAAAACACTAAAAAAAGTATGAGAAAATAATGATAAATAGTACTATTAATTTAGTACTTTTTTTGATATACTTTAAAAGAAGGTGGTATGTATGGAAGATATAAGATTTAATAGTTTAGAAGAATTATATAATAGATTGATACCAGCAATGGAAACTAAAGTTAATGAGCTTAAACATAACGGAATAAGATATATTAACATAGATGACGTATGGAATTATTTAAAGAAGAATAAATGGAATAAAAGTAAAAATTTATCATTATCAGATTGTGTAGATGATATACTTAATACTAGTGATGGAGAGTATAAGAAATATATTAAAGATAAAATGAAAAATATACTAGGTGGAGATAACATATGAATGATTTAGAATATATAATTAATAAATATGAAGAAGAAGGATTTAGTAAAGAAAAGATAGATAAAATTAAACAAGCATACAATTATGCATTAGAAAAACATAAAGGAAAAAAACGTAAAGATGGAAATGATTTCATAAATCACCCCCTAAGTGTTGCAAGAATACTGTGTGATTTAAATGTAGATGATACGACAATTATATCTGCATTAGTACATGAAACAATATCGGAATCAGATGCAACAGGGGAAGAATTAGAAAAATTATTTGATAGTGATGTAAGAAATATAGTAGAATCATTAACTAAAATTAATAAATTAAAATTAAATGATGATAGTGAATCAAGTAGTTTATATTTAAGAAAAGTTTTAGTTGGACTATCTGAGGATCCTAGAGTCTTAATAATAAAATTAGCAGATAGATTACATAATATGAGAACACTAGATTATTTACCTGTTGAGAAACAAAAACAAAAAGCAATGGAAACAATGAATGTTTTAATACCAATAGCGCATAGATTAGGTATAAATAGTATAAAGAGTGAATTAGAAGATTTATCACTTAGATATTCTAAACCTGATGTTTACGAAAGTATATTAGAAAAATTAAATGGAACACGTGAAGAATTAAATAAAGTATTAAATGATATGATAGAAAGTGTTAGTGATATACTTAGTAGTCATAATATAAAATTTAAAATAAAGGGTAGAGTAAAAAGTGTTTATAGTATTTATACTAAATTATCTACAGGACGTAAATGGAGTGATATATATGATATACTTGCAATGCGTGCTATAGTAGAAAATGTAAGTGATTGTTATTTAGCTGCTGGATTAATTCATGCAAAATATCGTCCTATTCCAAAACGTTTTAAAGATTATATAGCAATGCCTAAATCAAATATGTATCAATCACTACATACATCTGTATTTGGTGATAATGGTCACATATTTGAAATACAACTTAGAACTAAAGAAATGGATGACATTGCAGAAAATGGTATAGCAAGTCATTGGTCATATAAAGAACATACTTCAAATAATATAAAAAATATAATGGATCAAAAATTAGAAATGTATAAAAATTTAATTGATAGTTATAATGAAGATATAAGTGATGACGTATTTAGAGAACATATGGAAGATGAATTGTTGTCAGATTTAATTTACGTATTCACGCCTAAAGGTGATGTAATGGAACTTCCAGTAGGTTCTACTCCAATAGACTTTGCATATAGAATACATACTAATGTAGGAGATAAAATGGTAGGTGCTATAGTTAATGAAAATATAGTACCAATAGATTATAAATTACAAGATGGAGATATAGTAAAAATAAAAACAGACGCTAATAGTACACCTAATAAAGATTGGTTAAATATAGTAAAAACTAGTCAAGCAAAAAATAAAATAAAATCATATTTTTCTAAAGTAGATAAAGAAAAATATACAGAGCTAGGTAGTAATTTGTTAGAAAAAGAAATAAGAAAACAAAAACTAAGTTTTAAAGAAGTATTTAATGATGAACATCTAGATAAATTATATAAAGATTTAAAAGTCAAAAGTTTAGATGAAATATATTTAAATGTAGGTTCTCTTAGATATACTCCATCATACATTATAAATTTAATATATGAAGATAAGAAAAATGTACAAGATATATTATTAGATAAAGTATTAAATAATAATAAACTTAATACAAAGAATAATTATAAAAAAGATATATTAGTTGCTGGTTATGATGATATTTTAGTTAATGTAGCAGAATGTTGTCATCCAGTTAAAGGTGATGAAATTATTGGATATATTACAAAAGGTAATGGAGTTACAGTTCATAAAAAAAATTGTGTTAATATAAAAGAAATAAAAGATAGACTAATTAATGTAAATTGGAATATGGAAAGTGATAATACATATATTTCTAAGTTAAAACTAATAACGAATGATAATCATAATAATATGCTAGAAATAGTTACAAAAGCTAGTTTAAAGAATATTGTAGTAACTTCAATAAATGAATTTAATAAAAATAATATACATGGTTATAGTATAACTTTTAAAGTAAAAGATAAAAATACATTAGATAGTTTTATAGAAAGTTTAAGAATATTATCTTTTGTAAGTGAAATAGAATTAGAGGACTAATATGAAAGTAGTTATACAAAGAGTAAAAGAATCTAGTGTAAGTATAAATAATGAAATTTACAATAGAATAAATAATGGATTAATGATACTAGTTGGTTTTACTGAAGGAGATAATAAACAAGATATAGATTATATTGTTAAGAAAGTTGTTAATTTAAGGATATTTGATGATGAAAATGGAATTATGAATAAAAGTATACTAGATACTAATGGAAGTATATTATCTATTAGTCAATTTACACTTTATGCTGATACTAAAAAAGGTAATAGACCAAGTTATATAAAAGCATTAAAAAGTGAATATTCTAGCAAATTATATGATGAATTCAATAAAAAATTAAGTGAATATATAAATGTAAAAACTGGTGTATTTGGTGCAGAAATGGAAGTTAATTTAATTAATGATGGACCAATAACTATTATAATTGATAGTAATAATAAATAGACTTAATAATAAGGATTATGAATACTTAAAAAGTAATTTAAACTTTGCAAATAAATTTTGTAAAGAAAAAAATATACCATTATGTTTCTTATATTCAAGATTAGCACATGATAATATCATTAAATATAATTTTAGAGAATATTTAAATAATAGAGAACCAATTTAATACAAATAAACTAGTTCTTTATTTTAAACTAAACGTACTTATAATTTTATCATTAACATAATATAAAACACTATCGACATCATCATAGTTATCTTTAATACTTAAATTTATAGAATAACTAACTTCCTCTAATATATTATTAGTATTAATATCATCTAATATATTTTCATTAAAATTTAAAAGAAGAGATTTATCAGTTTCATTATAACTTAATAATTCAGTATTATTATTTAAGTAACTTATTAAATTAGTATTTAACATTTTGCTACTTGTTAACTCTTTTATAATAATTTCTATTTTACTAATATCATCATTATTAATTTTAGTAACTGGAACATAGTAATAATAATCATTATATTTAGATAAATAATATATTGTAGTTTTAGTAGTATTATTTATATTATTAATATTATATTCTTTATTAATTCCAATACTTCTATCTAATATAGTAGGAAGTTTTTTATTTGAATTAGGTAACTTATTAAGAATAGAACCTTCTACATATATAGAAATATATTTAATATTATCTAAACTAGTTAAAGAATATACTATTGCTTCTATCATTTTTTCTTCATTATATATATCTACATTTAATAATTCTTTACTAAAATTTAATTTAACTAATTGGTTTTGTATTTCTAAATTTAATAATTTAGTATTTTTTGGTATAACTTTCTTAAATCCTTCTCTTATATAATTATTAGAATCTATTGTTAAAATATTTATAACTTCTTTAATTTTATCTTCTTTACTTTTACTAGTTAATATAGTACTAACTCTAGAAATATATTTATTATTATCTATTAAATATACGATATTATTTTCACTATTAGAATGACTTATATTAGTTTTAATAGATTCATTTTTATTAGGAAATATATATAATATTCCAAGTATTCCTAAACAAGATAAACTAATTATAATTTTTTTAAATGCTTTTCTTTTTAACATATTTACACCTAATAAACTATATGAACTTTAGTATTTTTAATTCTTAAAATGTAATAAAAATGATAATAAAAAATATATTATAATAGGTGAGTAATATGGATAAAAAAGCTAATTTTAAAGAATTTGTATCACATCATCCCGAACTAATAACATTTGTAAAAAATAAAGAAAATACATGGCAAGACTTTTATGAAATATATGATATATATGGAGAAAGTGAAGATGCATGGAATAAATATTTTAATAAAGATGATAGTATTGGAGAGCTAACTAACTTATTTAAAAATATTAATATGGATAATGTACAAAAACATATAAATAATGCACAAAAAGCAGTTAGTTTAATTCAAGAAATAACAAATAAAAGTACTCCTAGTATAGTTAGTAAAACACCAAGACCAATAACTAAATTTTTTGGAGATTAAATGGAATTAGATATAATGTATAAAATAAAACAAGATAAAAAACACTATGATTTTTTGAGAAATAATAGTTATTGGTATAAATATTTAAATAGAAGTAAAGATAATTATAAATTATTTTTAGAAGCTTACAAAAAATATAATAGAAATATGACTACTAACAAAGTAAATGATACTATTAATACAATAGATACTGTTAGTAATATATTAAAAATTATAGAGTAAGTTTTTTTTTGCAATTTTATTAATTTTGTAGTATTATATATAGCACAAAAAAGGGGAAAGATATATATGAGAGAAGATAATATAATAGATTACTATACAGGAACACAAGCTTATTTAGCGTTTTTAGTAGGTGTTACTCATGATAACTATGAATGCCGTAAATGCATATTAAATTGTGGAGATGAAAGTATAAATGCTGCAAAAATGGGGTTTATTTCTAATATGTTTTTAATGGCTAAAGAAGGAATAATAGAAAAAAAAGGTAATATATTTAATGCATTAATATTAGAAAAAGAATTAGAAAAAAATGTAAATTTAATTGCAAGAAAACAAAATGATGGGTATGTGATTGATAATTATTTATTTAAAAATAAAGAAATATTAATAGCGGAATTAAGAAACAAAATAGCACATGGTAATTTTAGATTTGATTTAGGACATAATAAAATAATACTTAATGTTAATAATAATGATGTTAGAATAAATATAGATAAACTATCCAATTTTGTTACATCCAGTGCAACAAGTTATTTTAAAAATTTTAAAACTAACAGTTATACAAGAAAAATTACTTTTAGCAAGAAAATAGACACACAGAGAAACAAAATAATAAATAATAAAAACGAGTTAATTAATTTTATAAAAAAATATAAAAGATTAACTATAAATATAAAAAGCAAAGATGAAAGTATTATTCCAAAATTTGTTTTAGACGATTTTGAGTTTTTGTTAAGTTTTTTTAGAAAAGATGCAGATGAAAAAATGTTGTATGAAAATATAAAAATATTTAAAAAACATTATAATAATCAATATTTAATAACCTTTGACAAAGAACCATTTAAAAATATAGATTATTCATCTTTTGCAGATTATATAATTAATTCTTTAAGAAATAATGTAACATTTATGGACCAAGCAAAAATTATTGGGGCAGAACTAGAACGATATGAATGTATTGAAGATTCTAAATTAAATATTATGCTTGATAATCTACATAATATTATGATTTTAAATGTTATTAAAAAAAATAATACGGTAAGTGTTCCGAATATTGGAAAAGAAATACAAGCAAGATTTGGACGAACAATAATGATATCTGCTTATACTGTTGCCTCTTCTTTAATAACAAGTTTTAATGCATTATTTTCTTATGGAAAAGATAATATTTATAAAAATAGAAATAAATATAGTGAAGTTGATACTGATGGCTTAGATTATAGCAAATTAGATTTATCATTATTAAATATAGAATTATGCAATATTGACACAGGACATATTGATGACTTAGAAAAAAGAAAAGATGCAAAATATAAAGATGTAGAAAATACTAATAATAAAATAACAAAAATAAATGATTGTCTTTCAAATGTTAAAGATCTAAAAATAATAAATAAATTAAAAAATAATTTAATAAATTTGAATAATAAAAAAATAGAGATAACTAACGAATATAATAATTTATTAGAAGAATATAACAATGCTAATAATTACTATAATGCTAATATAAACTATTTAAGAAATGAACGTATTATAGATGGTATAAGAAATTCTATTTCCCATGGAAATTATTATATAAAAAATAATATTGATATAGTAAATAGTATAATTGTTTTTGAAGATATATATGAAGGTAATTTAACTTTTAAATGTAGTGTAAAAATAAATAATTTTATGGAATTTTTAGATAAAAGCTATAATGTTATAAGTGATTTTATTGAAAATAAAAAAACTAAAACATTAACTAAATAGTATTATAATATTTAAAATATGATAAAATAATAAAGAGTGATGAAATATGTTTAAAGAAGAATTAAATTTAGTACCACATTTGCCAGGATCTTATCAAATGTATAATAAAGATAATGTTGTAATATATGTTGGCAAAGCAAAAGATTTACGTAATAGACTTGCTAATTATTTTATAGGAAAAAATACTGGTAAAACAGAAATAATGGTAAGTGAAATAGATCATTTTGAATATATAGTAACTAATAGTGAATTAGAAGCTTTTATATTAGAATTAAATTTAATAAAACAATATAATCCTAGATATAATATATTATTAAAAGATGATAAAAGCTATCCATATATAGAATATACTAGAAAACCATATCCATCTTTAAAAGTCGTAAGATATCTAAATATAAAGAAACACAAAGATAAATTATTATTTGGACCATTTGTTAATGTATATGCTGCTAGAAGAATAGTTAATTTAATAAATAGATTATATCCTCTAAAAAAATGTGATACATTAGGCAAAAACTTATGTTTATATTATCATATAAATGAATGCTTAGGATATTGTACTAAAAACGTAGATCAAAATAAAATAAAATCTATGGAAGAAGATATAATAAAATTTTTAAAAGGTGATGAAAAAATAATCACAGATAAATTATTAGAAAAGATAAATTTATATTCAGAACAATTAAATTTTGAAAAAGCAAGAGATTTAAAGAATGAATTAGATTATATTAAAGTAGTAATGGAAAAACAAAGAGTAGAATTACATGATAATATTGATAGAGATATAATTAATTATTATTTTGATAAAGGATATTTAAGTATAGAAATATTTTTCTTAAGAAATGGTAAATTAATAGGTCATAATAATAAAATAATTCCAGTAATGGAAGATTATATAAGTGAATTAGAATATTATATTGCATTATACTATAATAAACATGAAATACCTAAAGAAGTATTAGTATCCAATGATATAAATATAGAATTATTAAATAGTATGATTAATACTAAATTTAATACTAGTTTAAGAGGTAATAAAAAGAAATTATTAGATATGGCATATAAAAATGCTAAAATGAATTTAGAAAATAAATTAGCTTTATTAGAAAAAGAAAGTATTAGAACTAATGGTGCTAATGATGAATTAAGTAAATTGTTAGGTATAAATATTTATAGAATAGATATATTTGATAACTCTAATATATTTGGTACATTTAATGTATCTGGTATGGTAGTATTTAAAAATGGTTTAGCTAGTAAAAGTGATTATAGAAAATATAAAATAACTGTAGATAAAAATGATGATTATAATACTATGAAAGAAGTTATTTATAGAAGATATTATAGATGTTTAGTTGAAAAAAGTGAACTGCCTGATTTAATATTAGTAGATGGTGCTAAAAGTCAAATACATGCTTGTTTAGATACTCTAAAAGAACTAAATTTGAAAATTAAGGTATGTGGTTTAGTAAAAAATGATAAACATAGAACTAGTGATTTAATGGATGGAGATACTTTAAATATTTATGATATTGATAAAACTAGTAATTTATTTCATTATTTAACAAGAATACAAGATGAAGTACATAGATATACGATTAATTATCATAGAAGTATTAGAAGTAAAGGTTCTATATCTAGTATATTAGATAATGTAGAAGGAATAGGTACAAAACGTAAAAAAGAATTAATAAAACATTTTGGTAGTGTTAAAAAGATTAGTAATGCTACTACTTTAGAATTAAAAGAATTTATGCCAGAAAATGTTGCAATTAATTTACATAAGTATTTAGAAAATTATAAAGATAAAAATGAATAAAAATGAGACTATATAATTTCTCTCTCAGTCTCGAATCTTTGTTCAAGTAGGGGCTATATAGAAATAAAATATATAGTCTTTTTATACGTTAAATATGACAAATTATTGTTTTAGATATATGATTAAGCACAAGTACTATAAGCACGTTTAAATGATATTAAATATTTAATTAAGAATGCAATAAAATTTCTGTTTTTACAGTCTATTGCAATTTTTGCAACTAATAGAGTTAATTAAAAATTATACTTTTTAATATCATAAAACTTTTAATACAAATAATTATTAAAATTTGATATAATAATTTATAGATTTAGAGGTAGATTATGAAAAGAAAAGATGTAGATATAAAAGAATTATCTCCTATGATGCAACAATATATGGATATAAAAAAAGATTATGAAGATGTATTACTTTTTTATAGATTAGGAGATTTTTACGAATTATTTTTTGAAGATGCAGAAATAGCTAGTAGAGAATTAGAACTAACTTTAACAGGAAAAAATGCAGGACTAAAAGAACGTGTTCCAATGTGTGGAGTACCACATCACAGTGCAAAACAATATATAGAAAAATTAGTAAATAAAAGTTATAAAGTTGCAATAGTAGAACAACTAGAAGATCCTAAAAATACTAAAGGAATGGTAAAAAGAGGAGTAGTGCAAGTTGTAAGTAAAGGAACTATGGTTGACTTAGAATACTTAGATAGCAAAGATACAAACTATATTGGAAGTGTACTAGATGTAAATAGTGAATACTTAATAACTTACTCTGATATTTCTACTGGAGAAATTAATAGTGAATTTATAATTCATGATAAAGATAAATTAATAAACGAAATATTAAATCTTAATTTAAAAGAAGTATTAATTACAAGTGATTTTGATATAAGTTTATTAAATGTACTTAAAAATAATTATAATATAAATATAAGCATAAATGATAAATACTTAAATGATAAATATACTGAAGTATATAAAAACGTAGAAGATATTAGAATAATAACAGGTATAAAACATTTATTTTATTACTTAAGTATAGTTGAACTAAATAGTTTAGATCATATGAATGAAGTAAATCTTATAGAACATGATAACTATTTAAATATGGATATACATACAATTAGAAATCTAGAATTATTTGAAACATTAAGATTAAAAGAAAGACAATATAGTTTAATATGGTTAATGGATAAAACAAAAACTGCTATGGGAGCAAGAACATTAAAAAATATGATGTTACATCCACTTAAAGATATTAAAATAATAAATGATAGATTAGATATAGTAGAAAAATTAAATAATGAATTTTTATTAAGAGAAGAGTTACGCAATAATTTATATGAAGTATATGATTTAGAAAGATTATGTGGAAAAGTTATTTGCGGTAATCTAAATGCAAGAGATGTATTACAAATAAAAAAATCATTAAGTGTTTTACCTAGCATAAAAGATATTATAAGTAAACTAAATTTAGATTATAAAATAAATACCCATAGTGAATTATATGACTTATTAGAAAAAAGTATATATAATGAGCCACCACTAACAATTAAAGAAGGCTACTTAATTAAAGAAGGATATAATTCTGAACTTGATGAATTAAAAACTTTACGTAGTGGTGGTAAAGAGTTTATAAGTAGTTTAGAAGCAACTGAAAAAGAACGTACTGGAATAAATAATTTAAAAGTTGGATTTAATAAAGTGTTTGGATATTACATTGAAGTTAGCAAAGGACAAATAGATAAAATTAAAGAAGAATTTGGTTGGGAAAGAAGACAAACTCTAACAAATGCAGAAAGATTTATAACTCCACTTTTAAAAGAAAAAGAAGCTCTAGTTTTAAATGCTGAAGAAAGAATAATAGATTTAGAATATAATTTATTTATGGAAATAAAAGGTATTATTAAAAATAATATAAAAGAGTTAAAGAAAACTGCATATATATTAAGTTTATTAGATGCATATTCTTCTTTATCTATAGTAAGTGAAGAATATAAATTAGTTAGACCTAAACTAGTTAATGATAGAAATGTAGATATAAAAGATGGCTTTCATCCAGTAGTAGAAAGTATTAATAAAAATGAATATGTTAAAAATGATGTTATTATGGATGAAGATACTAATACACTTTTAATAACTGGACCAAACATGAGTGGTAAATCAACTTATATGAGACAATTCGCAATAACTATAATACTATCTCAAATGGGTTCTTTTGTACCAGCAAGTAGTGCAACTCTTCCAATATTCGATGCAATATATACAAGAATTGGAGCAAGTGATGATTTAGTAGGTGGAGAATCAACATTCATGGTAGAAATGTTAGAAGCAAGAAATGCTATTGTAAATGCAACAGAAAATAGTTTGATATTATTTGATGAATTAGGTCGTGGAACAGCAACTTATGATGGATTATCAATAGCACAATCAATATTAGAATATGTAAGTAGCAATATAAAATGTAAAACAATGTTTTCAACACATTATCATGAACTTACTGATTTAGAAAATAAAGATAAAGGAATAAAAAATGTACATGTTGATGCTATTGAAGAAAATGGTGTAATAACTTTCCTTCATAAAGTAAAAGATGGTGCAGTTGATAAAAGTTATGGTATACATGTTGCATCTTTAGCAAATATGCCTGATAGTGTAATAAAAAGAGCTGGAGAAATATTATTATCATATGAAAATAATAAAGAAGTAAAACATCATAATGTGGGTGAACAAATAACATTTGATTTTAAAGAAAAAAAAGATCCAATTAAAGAAGAATTAGATAAAATAGATATTTTAAAAATAACTCCAATAGATGCGTTAAATATACTTTATAAACTAAAAAATATGAAATAGGAGAATTATGTTAGAAGAAATTTTATTAAAAGATAATGTAGTAAAAAGTATTAATGATAATTTAGATAAATTAATTTTATTAATTCCAGAAATAAAAGATATGATAGGGTTCGAACATAAAAGTAAGTATCATTATTTAGATGTTTGGGAACATACATTAAAAGCATTATCATATTCAAGCAATAATTTTGTTGTTAGATTAACTTTATTATTTCATGATATAGGAAAACCTCATTCATATCAGGAAGACGGAAAATTTAGACATTTTAAAAATCATAATATACTAAGTGAAAAGATAGCAAAGAAAAGACTTACTGAATTAGGCTATGATAAATGTATTGTAGACAAAATATGTTATTTAGTATTAAATCATGATATAGAGATAACTAAAGAAGAGTTAAAGAATGATTATGAGTTACAATTGTTACGCTTTGAAGTACAAATATGCGATATTAAAGCACATAGAATAGTAGAAAACGATAAAAAACTAACTTATATGGAAGATATAAAAAAATTAATTAAAGAATATAAAAACTAAGTAGAACAATTATACTTAGTTTTTTTTATTGTAATTTCAACCGCACCACTTAATTTAATTTTATCAGATAATAA